>NZ_BCAI01000020.1:0-47243 GCF_001293805.1 Pseudoalteromonas sp. SW0106-04
CCTGAGTCTAAAATTAGTGCTCGTGAGATCAAGCATGACCGTTGCCTAACGCTTGCCTGACGCTTGCCTAATCGGCGCGAAATAGCAGGCTAAAATTAGCGAAGAAGGAGCGCAAGCCTGCTGTTTTGCGTCCCTTGGTTTAGGCACTTGTTAGTTTTCAATGCCTACCAACAAACGCCATAATCCAATCATGTTCTTCATCACTTGTTGTTTCAGTATCAAAGAACTCTGATATTTCAGCTTTCATTGCATACAACTCATTTACTCCCTCTTCTAGGGTTGATAAATAAGTTGTATGAAAGAAGCACCCGTACACTCCACTTGTTATTGAGTATGGTGCAATATCACCACCTTTTTCCAAAGTTAGGCGAGCACCTTTGGAATGCTCCTCGTCCTTAATTATTTCACCACTTTCAGAACCTATTGTTCCAATGGTTTCTCCATTATCAGTTTGATTCCACATAGCTCAACTTTTGAAAACTAACGCCCAAATAAGGGGCGCAAACGCGTGGGCGAAAATGGCGAAGCCGCCCGCGTGTTTGTGTCCCAGTGCGCCTCGGCGCACGACTTAATTTGTTTGTTATGTTTCATTGCCAATGCGAAGAAATTCTTTTATTTGAGATTCCGATGGAACAAACGGGGAGTATAGAATTTCAATTAGTTTAATTTTTTCATCTTCATTGTAGTTAGCCCAAGAACTAGTAGCCTCAATTCGCTGTTTAATATATTGAAAACCCTTCCATTCAGATTTCAATTGGCGTGATTTTGTCCACAAGCCCGCTTCCATATTTTCATTGTGGTCATGGTGATATGCGATTATCGAATCGAGATTTCTTCTCGCAATATTTGATAGCGGTTCACTGAACGGGATAGCACTATCAATGGGGTCTAATTCTGCAAATTTTGCTTGTGTAATAGCCCTGTGTAGGGCCATTGCTTCTACCAATGTTTCTATAGTGAGCATAAGTTCACGTGTCCTTTTGAAACATAACAACTTATTAGCGAGAGCTTGCACGATACACTTCCTTGTAAGGTAGGAGACTGAGTATATAGACACACTAATAAGACTTAAAAAATCACTGTAAATCATACAATAAAGTAAACGTCGCCTCGGCACAATGCGAACAAAGTGATACTGCAGTTCAGCATATTCCCGAGCTACGTAGGGTGATTGAAATTACAGATTTCTGTAGTGGTGAAGCTATAACGCATAAGTTGGAGTTGTTTAAAGCAAACCAAACTGATTGCTATGAAGTCTTTGTAGATGGCAAGCTTTGAAAGAAACGTATTGGCTGGAGCAACATTCTTGCTGGCATTAGGATGGCACTGCCAAGGCTAGCTAGAGAACGTCTATTCTTCGCTCATAGCTGCCAGTCAGATGAAGTCTCAACCTGCTCATCTAAACTGTAAGATCAGATATTCGCGACTAAAAATAAAGGGGATCAATGTACTGGTAGGTAAAAGAAGTGATTGGTGGAGCTAGGCGGGATCGAACCGCCGACCTCTTGCATGCCATGCAAGCGCTCTCCCAGCTGAGCTATAGCCCCCAAACACGACGTTATTCTATGTTTTTTTAACTCGCTTGAAAACCCCTAACCTCCCGTTTTTTATAAATTTATCAATAAAAAAACCCGAGCTATTGCTCGGGCCTTTCGGTTGGGAACTGTTTACTTGTTTAAATCAAGCATGAGCTTATTCAGTCGACTAACAAAGCCAGCTGGGTCTTTTAAGCTGCCGCGCTCAGCCAATAGTGCTTGGTCAAGCAATACTTCTGACCACTGCTTGAACTTATCTTCGTCTTGCTCATCATTTAAATGTTTCACAAGTTGGTGCTCAGGGTTAAGCTCGAACACCGGCTTGGTTTCCGGCGCTTGCTGCCCAACTGATTCCATCAACTTGATCATTTGCGAGCTCATGTCGTTCTCATCGGCAACAACACAGGCTGGCGAGTCAGTTAAGCGATGGGTAAAGCGCACTTCTTTAACTTTATCGCTAAGCACCTCTTTGATGCGCTCTAAAAGTCCTGCTACTTCCTTCTCCGACTCTTCTTGCGCTTTTTTACTTTCTTCGTCGTCCAAGTCACCTAAGTCAAGATCGCCACGAGTAATCGACTGGAACTGCTTTTCCTGGAACTCAGTAAGGTGGCTCATCATCCACTCGTCAACACGATCGCTCAGCAGTAATACTTCGATGCCTTTTTTACGGAAAATCTCCAAATGCGGTGAGTTTTTCGCCGCTTCAAAGCTATCAGCCACAACGTAGTAAATCTTATCTTGACCTTCATCCATGCGCTCAATGTATTGCTCTAGTGATACATTTTGAGTTGCTTCATCGCTGTGTGTTGATGCAAAGCGCAGCAGCTTGGCAATGGCTTCTTTGTTAGCCATATCCTCAGCTGGGCCTTCTTTAATCACCCCACCAAACTCATTCCAGAAAGTCTGGTACTGCTCAGGCTTGTTTTTGCCCATGCGGTCAAGCATTTTTAATACCCGCGAGGTACAGCCTTTGCGGATCGCCTGGGTCACTTTGTTGTCTTGTAAAATTTCACGAGACACGTTCAATGGTAAATCATTGGAATCAAGCAAACCTTTTACAAAGCGTAAGTAGCCAGGCATAAATTGCTCTGCGTCATCCATGATAAAGACGCGTTGCACATACAGTTTTAAGCCGTTTTGGCGGTCGCGATTATACAAATCAAACGGTGCACGCTTAGGAATATAAAGCAGGCTAGTGTATTCAGTCTTACCTTCTACTTTATTGTGCGCCCATGTCAGTGGCTCTTCCCAATCGTGGCCTACATGCTTGTAGAATTCTTGATATTCTTCATCGCTGATTTCAGATTTATCACGTGTCCATAAAGCTTCAGCTTTGTTAATAGCTTCCCACTCACCGGGCTTAGCTTCAATTTTCTCACCGTCAGGGCCTTCAGATTCAGGCACTGGCTCGCGATACATTTCCACTGGGATCGAAATATGGTCTGAGTATTTAGTCACGATACCGCGTAGGCGGAATTCATCAAGGAACTCTGTTTCATCATCGCGCAGATGTAAGATAATCTCAGTGCCTCGACTCGGCTTGTCGATATTCGCGAGTGTGTACTCACCCTCGCCTTTTGACTGCCATTCAACAGCCTGGCTTTCGCCGGCCTTGCGCGTGCGTACAGTCACTTCGTCGGCAACGATAAAGGCCGAGTAAAAACCTACACCGAATTGACCAATGAGTTGCGAGTCTTTAGCTTTATCTCCAGTAAGGTTTTGGAAAAACTCAGCGGTACCCGATTTGGCAATCGTGCCCAATGCACTCACCACTTCATCACGGTTCATGCCTATGCCGTTATCGCTGATGGTGACCGTTTTTTTATCTTTGTCTGCGCTAATACGCACTTTTAAGTCGGCATCGCCTTCATACAAACTGTCATTTTCTAACGCCAAGAAACGCAGCTTGTCTGCCGCATCTGACGCATTAGAAACCAACTCACGTAGGAAAATCTCTTTGTTGGAATACAAAGAGTGGATCATTAAGTTAAGCAGTTGCTTTACTTCGGTTTGAAAGCCGAGCGTTTCTTTTTCTGATGTTGCTGTCATTTCTCTCTCCGTTAGCAAACAATCCCAGCATGTCTGGGAAGCAGATATGCTCTGTATATGGGGTATTGCATCTCGGATTCAAGAGCGTACGCATAAAAAAAACGCCTAACGGCGCTTTTTTGTAATTAAACAGACTTCTCTAAAAGTCAGCTTTCATATTGCACTTGTTTACGACCGTTGAAGGCATGGGATAATGTCATACCATCGACTAAGTCAAGCTCACCTCCAACGGGTACACCATGGGCGATACGCGACGCACCGACATTGTACTGTTTACACAACTGGGCAATGTAATGAGCCGTAGTTTCGCCTTCAACTGTCGGGTTGGTCGCTAATATCACTTCATTGATGCTGCCTTGGGCAAGCTTTTGCTCTAATACGTCTAGGCCAATTTCATTCGGGCCAATACCATCGAGTGGCGAAAGATGACCCATTAATACGAAGTACAAGCCTTGATAGTGCCCTGTTTGTTCAACCGCCAAGACGTCACTGGGTGATTCCACAATACACAACAAGCCCGAATCTTGGCGCTTTACATTGCTACATAACTCGCAGATATCTTGCTCTGTAAAGGTACGACAGCTTTGGCAGTGACCAATATCTTGCATCGCTTGATTTAAGGCCTGCCCTAATTGCGCCCCCCCTTCTCGGTCTCGCTCTAATAAATGAAAAGCGATGCGCTGCGCTGATTTCGGGCCAATGCCTGGTAGGCAGCGTAAAGCGTCAACAAGTTGCGTTAATTTTGGAGATAATTGCATAACGGATCCCAAGTACCACAGAGGTCATGATTACGCCGGTGGCCTAGCCACAAGCGTTGGCAAGAGCACAAGGCAGACATTGACCTTGGCGCTAAAACCCCAGTATAAAGCGCTTCAGCACTTAGGCTCAAGGGCTTTTAGTAGCGCGCTCCCGCTTGCAACCGATTAGGTGAACCAGATTGACTCTGTAGCGGCACTTGTATACTAAAACGCACACCACGCGGACGCAGCGCCTGTACTTCAATAGAGCCATTAAGCAACAGGGTAATGCCTTGGGCAATACGGGTTCCCCCAAGCCCTAATGCCCCATTAGCTCGTGCTGTGGTATAAAAGGGTGACAATATTTGCGCCGCTTGCTCGGCTGATAATTCCGCTGCGTTATCTTCATAGATAAGTTGCGCATATTGCCCCCTTTGCTCAAGCTTGAGCACGACCTCTAAATTGTCACCCGGCTCTAACTGAGCATGTTTGCAGCTATTAGCCATTAACTCCAACAGAACCCGCTGTATGGTATTGCTGCCGTGATCCATATGTAGCTGCCCTTGCACATCAAACGAAAGCCGGAAGGGGTAACTTTGGTAAGTGAAGGGCTCGAATAACATTAACGCCATATCATGAATATTCACCGCTTCACCGTCTGGGGTGCTGTAGTCATTAAACATAGTTTGAAACTCACCCACCATTTCACTGGTTTTCAGCAAATTGCGCATCAGCAAGGTGTTGGCATGGTCGATTTTCTGCAAGCCAGAATCTAACGCTTTGGCGGTTAGGGATTTTTTATTCAGTGCTTGATGCAGTGTTTGACTCTGCATCTCTAGCGACCCGCTCGCTGTTAGACAATTTCCGAGCGGCGTATTGAGTTCATGTGCCAGCCCTGAGGTCATCAACAGAATATCTTTGAGCGTGCTTATTTGTTGTTGTCGATGCGTTGCCTCTATCAGCATAAGGTAAGTGCTGACCCGTTGTTGTACTTCGGTTTTATTAAAGGGCTTAACAATGTAGTCAACGCCACCGGCGGCAAAGGCATCATCAATATGTTGGCGATCAGAGTATGAGCTAATAAAAATGATAGGCACATGGGCGCTGTACTCATCCTGCTTAAGCTGCTGGCAGAGCTCTAACCCATTCATGCCGGGCATTTCTATGTCCATCAGAATAAGTGCCGGTAAATGGCGATGAATCTCAACCAACGCGCGTTCAGCAGATGTAGCGTGAGTCAGTGAGTGGTGCTTTTCTTCCAATATGGCTTTAATAATACGAAAATCAAACTCCTGATCTTCGACCACCAATATATCATTCATGACAGCGGCTCCCTCTTCCTTTGTTGTTGAGTGTAGCAGTCCTCAAGAGCCTCTGTGTTTGCTATCTTAAAGAAATAAAAAACCCCGCTATAAAGCGGGGCCAAACACATAAATCTAGATGCAGATTTAGAACGGCATTTTCATGCCTGGGGGTAAGTTCATCCCACCGGTTACCTCAGACATACGTTTTTGACTTTCGTCCGCTACGCGACGTACAGCGTCATTGCACGCGGCTGCAAGCAAGTCTTCAATCATGTCTTTGTCATCTTCCATTAGGCTTTCATCGATTTCCACGCGGCGTACATTGTGGCTACCTAACATGGTCACTTTGACTAAGCCCGCACCGGCTTCACCGGTCACTTCTAAATTGGCAATTTCTTCTTGGGCCTTTTGCATGCGCTCTTGCATTTGCTGCGCCTGCTTCATCATATTGCCCATTCCGCCTTTAAACATAGTGCTCTCTCTCGTTAAAAATCGCTCTGCTGGCAAAGATAAGGCCAACAGCCATAAATTACAATGCTTGAACCGAGTTTTCGTCCAAGATTGCTGAAAATTGCGTCATCAGCTGCTGCACGTGTTCATCTGCTTTCACTGCAGCAACCGCCTGTTGGTAGCGCTGGCCATCAATGTTTTGCTGAATTAAAAACGGCGTTTGTTGCAATTCATCGACAAATTCAATCTGCACGTTCAATGGTTCTTTAAAGTGCTCAGCTAACCCTTGTTGTAAGCGCTCACGTAACGCACTGCTGTCTAGATGACGCTGGCTTTGCTCTACATGCAACGTCAGCTCTGTGCCCTGTTTTTGATAGCGACTATGCAAAGCAAACTGCCTAATACGCCCACCGAGACCCATAGACTCAATAATATGTGCCCAGTCATCCTGTTGGTGCGCAAATTTGACATCACTTACACTGCTTTCAAAACCTTCAGGTGCGGCGATAGCGACTTGCTCTTGCTGCGACTCTTTGCGCGGTGTAGCCGGCGCTTCTAGTTGCTCCACTAGCTCAGGAGCCAATTTTTGCGGATCAGGCTGGTGTTTATCCATTAACCGCTGTGCTGGCGATTGTTGCCGCTGCGCTTTGGTTTTTTCGGGTGGAACGGCATTAGCCGTTTCTTGGCTCGCAGTGCTTACGGCGGTGGCCCGTTTAGTTCGGGCCTCGGCCTTTTTTGCACTATCATCCTCTTGCACGGGCCTGCTCGCCGTTCCCAATTTGCGGTTTTTTAAGATACGCGCAATGGCAGACTGCGCCTCATCTTGCAGTTGGTCTAACTGCTGCGCTGGTGAAGCGGGTGCGGGGCCTTGCTCAGCACCTGCATTGGCGGCTACTTCTGCGCCCTGCTCAATGGTCATTGCTGTTTGTGCATTCTCTGCGTGGGGTTGATAACCTTGTTCATGCGCCTGCTGCATCACTTGTTCAAACTGCTGCGCGGCCATCGCTTCATGATGCTGATCATCTTGAGAGTCAGCTTCATATTGGGAATTTGCTGCGTTTGTCCCCTGATTATCGCCACCATTTGCAACGGATTGCGCTGGCGCAGGTTCGGTGCCCATGGCGGGTTCTGCGCGTTGCGGTTCAGAGGCAGAAGTACTTTGCTGCGCCGCCACGCGTGGCTCCTGAGGCTGAGGCTGAGGCTGAGGCTGAGGCTGAGGCTGAGGCTGAGCAGTATTTTCTAGCCCAGCCTTGTTACGCGCTAGCATTGCCCGCAGGTTCGCAGTTTTTTCTTCATTATCACCACGAGACGGCGTCTGTTGAGCCGTCGATGTGGTCGCAGTGCCATACTGTGGTTCAAAAGCGAGCAGGCGTAGCATTAACATCTCAAAACCCACTTGCGCAGAGCTAGCCCATTGTAGGTCCCGCTTACCCGCTAACAACAATTGATAAATCAAGTGGATATGTTGCGTATCAGCAGTATTTGCTACCTCAGTAATATAATCACTGTCACGGTCGTTTAGTAGCGCTGCACTGGGCACTAGCTGAGTTAATTGCACACTGTGTGTAAGATTCAACAGGTCATCAAGTACGGCAATATAATTCGGGTTGTGTTGTGCTAAATTGCGAATTTGCTGGATCAGCTCATCGCCATCACCGAGCAATACCGCACTAAGCAATTGCTGGGCATAGCGCACATCCATCAGCCCGAGCATGTCTTTAATCGGCCCCTCGTGCAACTGTCCATTGGTTTGCGCAATGGCCTGATCGGTTAAACTCAGTGCATCTCGCATACTGCCATCGGCAGCCTTAGCCAACACCGCTAAGGCAGGCTGTTCAAAATCGAGTTGCTCTTGGCTGAGCACATGCGCTAACTGAGTACTGATCTGTTGCACCGACAGCGCACTTAAATTGAACTGTAAGCAACGAGATAAAATGGTTACAGGCAATTTTTGCGGATCGGTCGTCGCTAGCAGAAACTTAACGTGCTCAGGTGGCTCTTCCAATGTTTTTAACAGCGCATTAAAGCTGTGCTTGGAAAGCATGTGCACTTCATCAATGAGGTAAACCTTGAACTGCCCGCGAGTCGGGGCATATTGCACGTTATCTAGAATCTCTCGGGTGTCTTCAACCTTGGTCCGCGATGCCGCATCGATCTCAATAAGGTCAATGTATTTACCGGCTTCAATATCTAGACAAGTACTACACTGACCACATGGCTGTGCCGAGATACCCTGCTCACAGTTCAGGCTTTTGGCAAAAATACGGGCTATAGTGGTCTTGCCCACACCGCGAGTGCCGGTGAACAAGTAAGCGTGGTGCAAACGCTGCTCGTTTAAGGCATTAACCAATGCTTGTTTGACATGGTCTTGACCCACGAGTTGATGAAAGGTTTGCGGTCGCCACTTACGGGCAAGAACCTGATAGCTCATGTTTAATCGCCTTCAAATTCAACTAATTTGAACACATCGATACCTTGCTCACGCACTCGCTGTTCACCACCTAGAGCGGGCAGAGAAACCACAAATGCTGCGTCGCTGGCGTGGCCGCCTAATTTGGCCACCAGCTTGGCGGTCGCTTCTATGGTGCCGCCCGTAGCGAGTAAGTCGTCAACGAGCAGTACTTTATCGCCGGGTTCGATGGCATCTTTGTGCAATTCAAGAATATCTTCACCATATTCTAACTTGTAGCTTTGTGCAATGACCTCACGCGGCAGTTTGCCCGGCTTACGCACAGGAATAAAAGGAATGCCCAGTACATAAGCCAAAGGGGCGCCAAAGATAAAGCCGCGAGACTCTGTGCCAATGATTTTGGTAAAGCCTTGGTCTTTATACTTGCTCACCATGCTATCAATGGTCAGTTTAAGGGCCTTAGGATCGGCCAACAAGGTGGTCACATCGCGAAATTGGATGCCTGGCTTAGGATAATCCGGCACTGTGGCAATAGATTGCTTGATGTATTGAAGATCAGCAGCACTCATAGTTATTTCATTTTTTGTTCTGACAAGCGCTGCATTATAGCAAGTTGTGCTCAACAATGAAGCCGCCAATAAAAAAGGCCACCTTGTGTGGTGACCTTTTAAGCAAAGCTCAATTGCTTAAAGCGATGCGAACACTTTGTCGGTTTTAGCCGCGCAGATAAAGTCGTTCTTATGCAAGCCTTTAATTGAGTGAGACCACCAAGTCACTGTCACTTTACCCCACTCGGTTAAAAGACCTGGGTGATGCCCTTCGTCTTCTGCCATATCGCCTACCGCATTGGTAAAGGCTAACGCTTGTTTAAAGTTTTTAAACTTAAAAACGCGCTCTAATTGCATGATACCGTCACGAACTTCAGGCACCCAATCTGGGATATCTTTAATTAACTCGGCCAACTCTTCATCTGATACTTTGGGCGCATCGGCACGACACGCTTCACATTTTTGTGCGCTTAATTCAGACATTGCTAATTCCTTAACTTGCTTTTTTCTCTTTAGGGGGAAACTTAGGTTCAAACAAACCAAGCTCTTTGGCCTTGGCTACCATCGACATTAAATCCATTTGCGAGATTTCAAATAAATCATGGATAGAGTTAATGGTGTAGTACACGGGCTGCATGATATCAATGCGGTAAGGGGTACGCAGCACATCCAACACATTTATTGGGTTGATTTCGGGCTCATCGGAGTACACGTAATTGGTCTCGCCTGGGCTTGATAAAATACCACCGCCATAAATACGAAGACCGTCTTTAGTTTGCATCAAACCAAACTCAACGGTAAACCAGTATAAACGCGCTAAGTAGACACGGTCTTTTTTGTCTGCTGCATAGCCTAGCTGACCATACTTGTGGGTAAATTCAGCGAAATCCGGGTTTGTGAGCATAGCGCAATGGCCAAAGATCTCGTGGAAAATATCCGGCTCTTGTAAGTAATCGAATTCCTCGCGAGTGCGGATAAACGTGGCGACAGGAAATTGTTTGTTCGCTAATAAACGAAAAAACTCGTCAAAATCAATCAACGCAGGGACCGGCGCTACCTGCCAACCCGTTTCGCGCTCGAGTACTTCATTCAGCTCGCTAAGCTGCGGAATACGATCGGTGGGCAAGTTAATTTTTTTCAGGCCTTCGATATACTCATCGCAAGCGCGCCCTTCAATGCATGACAACTGGCGCTCGACCAACTCGGCCCAGGTTTGGTTTTCTTCATCGCTCCAATGAATAACGCCATTCTCATCCGGCGTTCGAGAAACGTATTTACTTGATTTAGCCATAACTACCTTACCTTGTCCCATTTGCTTTTGTTTGCACTGCAAACGCACGACGCAAATGACTCTGTGTGTGTTAACCAGATACTAAGGAAAAGTACATCTGTTTGTAATACTTGGTGCTGTTATACGTTCTGCGCAAACCGCTGAAAACGTAAACCTAAAAATACACTTATACACCTTAAAAATTACACCCTTGCTTTTAGTGAGCTACAAAGCAAAAGGGTGTAAAGTATTTATTACTAAATTTATTAAAGCTTTGCTAACCCTTGGCTTAGATCTGCAATAATCTCATTAACATCTTCTAAACCTATGGAAATGCGGACCAAGCCATCGCTAATTCCTGCGGCTCGACGCTGTTCCGGTTCATAAGTGGAGTGAGTCATTGAAGCCGGATGCTGAATAAGGGTTTCTGTATCCCCTAAACTGACCGCCAATGTGCACAACTGCAAGCTATTAATAAACTGCTCTGTTTGTGCTAAAGACGCTTTAAGTTCAAAAGCAATCACGCCGCCGGCATCTTGCATCTGCGAGCCCATAAGCCGATGTCCTGGATCGTTCTTGAGCCCCGGGAAATAAACGCGCTCAACGCTTTGATGCTGATGTAGAAATTCCGCCACCTGATGAGCACTTTGACAATGGGCCTGCATACGCACCGCTAAGGTTTTCATGCCTCGTAATATTAACCAGGCGTCAAATGGGCTCATGGTGGCACCAATATCTTTGAGTACCGTCGATTTAATACACTGAATATGCTCATTACTGCCACACACCAGACCTGCGACGACATCACCATGACCATTGAGATACTTCGTCGCGCTGTGCACAATCAAATCTGCACCAAAGTGCGCGGGTTTTTGCAAAATAGGCGTCAAGAAGGTGTTATCAACAACGCTGATCAACTGGTGACTTTTTGCCACATCGCACAACTGCTGTAAGTCGTAAACATCAATGTTTGGATTGGCAGGTGTCTCTACAAATAACATTTTAGTATTCGGACGCAGAGCTTGCTTAACAGCCTGTATATCGTTGCAATCAACAAAAGTGACTTCGACGCCAAAGCGAGCAAGTAAGTGGCTAAACAGTGCATAAGTGCAGCCATAGACTGTTGTTGATGCTATCAGGTGATCGCCTGCGCTAAGAAAGCTCATGACTGCTGCTGAAACCGCACCCATACCAGTGGCGCAGGCCGCCGCATCTTCGGTCTGTTCAAGCGCTGCCAGCTTCTGCTCTAGCTCGCGCACTGTGGGGTTGCCGAGACGCGAATAAATATACCCGGCCTCTTCACCAGCAAAGCGGGCTGCACCTTGCGCTGCGTCGTCAAACACAAAGGTTGAGGTTTGGTATAAAGGGGCCGCTAAAGCGCGATGAGGATCGCGACGCTCACCCTGGGGATGGATACATTGCGTTTTGTCTGAAGGTTGAATATTTTTCATAATGCCACCGTTTTTCTTTCTAACATAGTGGCAGTTCTGGCTATAAAACAAGCAAGCTAGCCGCTTGGATGGCTAGCTTGCTGTACCATCTCGGTGTTTTCGTCAATCTTTGTTGACGTTCTCTGTCGTGGGCTCGTTTTCACGCTTATCTAAGCGCGTCAATCGGGCTGCTAAGCGTTTTGCTGTCGCTCGCAATAAAGATGGCTTGGCTTCCAGCTTCGGTAATGGTCGACACAGCTCCATCGCCTTATAGCCAATGCGTGCAGTCAACACTCCGGCGCTGAGGCCTTGGGCAGCACGAGTCGATAATACACTCAATAACTTGGTGCCAAACGCCGTGGCGGCTAGATCGGCAAGCAACTCGGTAGAACCGACAAAGAGCATTTGCTTAACCAAACTGCGATAAAGCCGAACACGACTCATGTAGCCCAGTGCCAAGCCATAATTATCAGCAAGGGTATCGACCAGTTTCAGTCCGCGCCATAACACCGCAAGCATATCCACTACCGCTAATGGGCTGACACTGACTAGCACCGCCGATTCAACGGCGTAGCGATTAATAATCTGCTTAGCCTGTTCATCTTGGCGCACCAGTAAGGTGTCGCGGTACAACTCCATCACTTCGCGGTCACTTAGATGCTCGGCAATTTGCCCTTTAAATTGTGCAAAGTCGGCATGGTTTTGAATACGGTTAACGCTCTCCAGCCAAGGCAGTGCTTGGCCGATTTGTTCACTCGCCAACAACCGTTGAGCTTGTTGTTGATGATGGTGATTAACTTTGAGGCGCTTCAAATTGACCAGCTCACGCCATAGCAACCGGCCAATGAGCAACACCGCCAGCCCAATAACACTGCTATATAACGCGCCAAGCCATACAGAGGCTTGAAAGCTCGCAACAATACTGAGCACGGTTTCAACGATAATGAGGGTTAACAACAGCCAAGCAAACAACCTTTTCAATAGCGAGCGTTTACCACGCTGGCGCCCCAATTCCTCATCCAGTGTTGATTCCAGCTCGCTTCCCTGCGCCAAGTCGAAATCATCCTCCTCTTGCGGCACGTCATTACGAGCAACCACTTTAGCGGGCTCCAACTGAGATGCAGATTGCTGCTGCGACTGGTCCTCAAAACGCCGCGCTCCGGCTAAATTAACTGGCTCACTCATGTCAGCTTATCCCCCAATAAAAATTCCAGCGCATGATCCATACGCATATGTCGCAAGCGTCCGTCGCTGTGCGGCCAAGGGGCAAAATCGATATAGTCAAATCCCTGCTGTGGCCATTGCTGTGCAGTCAGACGGTGTCGCGGTGGCTGCGGTGGCAAATAGGTGAGCCACTGCGACTCATGCAGCGGTTTACCATAGACGCAATGCAAACTTTGTCCTTTTTCCACCACCTGCTTGCCTTGTGTTGCACACACAGCGGCCATCGCCATGGTGTCAACTTCAACCCCAGAAAAGGTCAAGCTATTGGCTTTTTCTTTGACAATATCGTGCAACAGCAGCGCCAAATCTTGATGGTAATTAGCCCCGACTTGGTCTGCCTTATTGGCGATAAACAGCAGCTTATCAATGTTAGGACTGAACAGTCGGCGAAGCACATTGCTCTTGCCGTAATCAAAAAAAGACAGTAACTCTGTAATTGCCTCAGCTTGCTCATCGAATATGTCCGGACCCAGCTTTAGCGCTCGCAATAAGTCCACAAGCACCACTTGACGGTCAAAATGGCAAAAATAGTCTTTATAAAAGGGCTTAACGACTTGTGCTTTATAGGCTTCAAAGCGTGCCTCAAGCTGCTGATATTGAGTATGTTGCTCACCCTGCTTTGGCGCATGGCAAGGAAAAAAAGACAAAAGCGGCGCTCCCTCTAACTCCCCGGGGATCAACATCCGCCCCGGTTGCAAGTTAGCAGCGTGGGCATGAGCCTTGATATTAACTAAGGCTTGCTTGTATAACTCACTGAGCTCCTTTAAGCGTATTTCATCGACCTCTGCACTGGCGTCAAACTCATGCAGTGCAGTCATAAAGTCCTGTGCATGCTCTGCTCTCGCGGCCTTGTTGAGCATCGTTAACTGACGTTCACACCAAGTGGGATAATCCATGTTCAACATGGGTAAATCCATTAGCCACTCACCTGGGTAATCAATAAGATCAATGGTTAGTGTGGCGCTATCACCAAATTGTGCTCGTAACCCCTGCTTGGGACGGTAGCGCATGGCGAGGCGCAAAGTATTAATACGTTGCGTTGACTCTGGCCAGGCCGGCGGTTGCTGATTCAACGCAGCCATCGCTTGACGATACGCAAAAGTCGGGATATTTAGCGCTTTTTGTGGCACCGGTTGTGTGGCTATGTGGCGCCCCTCGCGAACAACACGAAAAAAAGGCATGTTTTGTTCGCTCGCTTGCTCTGATAGCTGGTGCACTAAAGCTGTGATAAAGGCTGTTTTTCCACTGCCTGACAATCCTGTAACCGCCAGGGTGATATGGCTATCTAAGGTACGCTTTAAAGTTTTTTTGGCTCTGTCTTTGAGCTTATCAAGGCGTGAGTACGACAAATTAACTCCTTGTTGAAATGCCCTTGCATACAAACACAGGCAACCAGCTAATAACGACTAGCTGGTTGCAATGCGCCTGAGGGCTTTATAGCTTATTAATTTCTCTGTCTACCGTGAAGGTCGGCGAAGTTACATGAGTCTCCATATGCTGAATACGGTTGTCTAACTCACCTAAATACTCCTTCAATTCTTTAAGAGCCTTACGCGGGGGCTCACCCTTTTGCCACACTTTGGCTTTCACCTCACCGACATGGGCGCTCTTACTACTGGGCGCTGTTTGCTCTGCGGCTGGCTTTTTCTCTAATATAAGCCAAGCAGCAATGTAGGCGACGATAAATAAGGGCCCCCCGGCCAACAACACGGCGGAGATGAAAATAATGCGTACTAACCACAACTCAAAATTAAAGTAATCGCTGACCCCTGCACATACGCCGCCTAGCTTGCCGCGCTCAGGGTTGCGATATAATTCGCGTTTGCCACTCATACCTTACTCCTCCACTGCGGGGACTCCTGGTCGAGCAAGGTCTCTAAGGTGTTGATGCGCTCTGCCATTTTCTCAGCTTTATTAGCCAGTTCAACCAGTTGACGGTGCTCGTGTTCACTTAACCCTTGGCTTACCTGTTTTTTACTGCGGTAATGTAATATCAGCCACAACGGCGCCACAAAAATCAAAAATATGACAATCGGTGGTAATAACATATCAAAATCAAACATAATCCTCTCCTGCCTTGTTGTTATGGTGCGCCATCGTGTGGCTAGGGTCGCGTACGACCCTTCACCTTATACATTATTATTCTGCTTTATTGGTTTTGCCCATTTTTGCTTTCAAGGCTGAGAGTTCATCGTCAATTTTCTCGTCCTTTTCTAGCTGCTCGATTTCATCAGACAGCGACTTCTGACCTAACTCATAAGACTCTACCTGAGCCTCGAGGCCATCAATTTTTGTCTCGTAACGCTCGAACTTATCCAGTGCATCTTGCACCTTGTCACCATCAAGTGTCTTTTTCACATCTAAACGTGATTGCACTGAACGCTGACGAAGAACAATCGCTTTCTGGCGCGCTTTAGCGTCGCTGAGCTTCTCTTGCAAGGTGCTGATCTCTTGTTGCAACTTGTTGATGTGCTCGTCTACATGTTCAAGCTCACGCTCAAGTGACTCTTTCGCTTCGGTACACTTGCTCTTTTCTAGTAGTGCAGCGCGTGCTAAATCGTCGCGGTCTTTCGATAAGGCTAGCTCAGCCTTCTCTTGCCACTGCTCAGTTTGCTTGTGCAATGTTTCTAACCGGCGGCTGAGCTCTTTTTTCTCTGCGAGTGTTTTCGCCGATGTCGAGCGCACCTCCACAAGTGTGTCTTCCATCTCTTGGATGATTAAACGCACCATTTTTTCTGGGTCTTCTGCTTTATCTAAAATAGCATTGATATTCGAGTTTACGATATCTGCAAAACGTGAAAAAATTCCCATAATTTTTACCTCGGATGTTGAAGTCTTTGTTGACTACTCTACGTATTATCAAGTTGCTTGCCAACTTTAAAACCACATAAAAAACTTAATTTATTCATTAAGTTACTTTATATTCACCAAATCACTTTCTTATCTTTAAATAATGAAATACACTAAGCTTTAGCAAAAATAACTAAGAGTTAGTGTAAATGAGCCAGTTCCGCAAAAAAGACGATTTACTGGGCCAATCCGATAGCTTTTTAGAGGTGCTCGATCAGGTCTCCCAGTTGGCCCCCCTTGATAAGCCGGTGTTAGTCATTGGTGAGCGCGGTACCGGTAAAGAGCTTATCGCTGCACGGTTACACTATCTATCTGGGCGTTGGGATCAAACCTATGTCAGTCTTAACTGCGCTGCACTCAATGAGAACTTGCTTGAAAGTGAGCTATTCGGTCATGAAAGTGGCGCTTTTACAGGCGCCAGTAAACGTCATGAAGGACGTTTTGAGCGCGCCAACGGCGGCACATTATTTTTAGACGAACTCGCAAATACCCCCGCAGCGGTCCAAGAAAAACTGCTTCGGGTAATTGAATATGGCGAGTTTGAACGCGTTGGGGGCCGGGCGCCAATAAAAGTTGATACACGACTTATTTGCGCCACCAATGAAGACTTACCCAGCCTTGCCGATGCCGGCGAGTTTCGACACGACTTGCTGGACCGTCTCGCCTTTGACGTAATTACGCTTCCTCCGCTGCGTGAGCGCCAAGAAGATATTTTGCTGCTAGCCGAGCATTTCGCTATTAACATGGCACGTAACCTGGGGTGGGAGTTATTCAGTGGTTTCACTACCCGAGCTAAGGCGGCTCTGCTGGACTATGACTGGCCGGGGAATGTCCGTGAGCTGAAAAATGTGATAGAGCGCAGCTTGTATCGTCATGGCAATGAAAGCCTCGCGGTGCATACGATTAATTTAGACCCCTTTGCCAGCCCCTATCGGCCTAAGACATTGAGCACTCGCAAACCTGCGATGGCCGTCAATGAGCAGCCACTACTCAGTGACTCAGAGCAGCCTCAAGTGGCACACGCAGAGCCGGCGAAAAACAACCAACGAATGGACTTCCCGTGCGATTTAAAACAACTCTCCAGCGACTACGAAACAGAACTGTTGCGCCAAGCGCTGGAATTTAGCCAATTTAATCAAAAGAAAACTGCACAATTGCTTGGTTTAACGTATCATCAGCTAAGAGGATATTTGAAAAAATACAACTTACTTGATTCGCAGCAAAAACAAGAGGCTTAGCCTGTGTACACACGGTTGTTAGGCATTGCCATGGTGCTCTTAATGGGGTGCCAAGACGAAGACACGCAGTATGCACCGATGGAAGGCATGGTTTATTGTGCTGAGGCCAACCCTGTCTCTTTCAATCCGCAAGTAACGACCACCGGTTCAACTATCGACCTGATCGCTAAACAGTTGTACAACCGCTTACTACGTATTGATCCCATCACCGGTGAATTTATCCCCGAGTTGGCGACCAGTTGGGAAATTAGCGATGATGGCACGGAAGTGACGTTTAACCTGCGCGAAGATGTTAAATTCCATACCACCCGCTATTTTACTCCCAGCCGTAATTTTAACGCCGATGATGTGGTATTTACCTTTAGTCGCTTATTCGACGTATACAACCCCTATCACTTCGTTGGTGAAGCCAGCTATCCATATTTTCAGAGTGTTGGTCTTGATCAGCTTATACGCAACATTCGCAAAGACTCACCATACCAAGTTACATTTGAATTGTTTAACCCCGAAAGTAGCTTTTTAGCGAATCTGGCTACAGACTTCGCGGTGATCACCTCGCAAGAGTATGCAATGACTCTGATGGCCAACGAGCAGATGGATTTGTTTGACCAGCTACCTGTGGGCACCGGCCCGTTTGTTTATCGTGAATACCAACGCGACCGACTGATCCGCTACTATTCACACCCCGAGTACTGGGAACACCAAGTAAACCTCGATCAGTTGGTATTTGATATTACTCCTAATGGCACAACACGTATTGCCAAGCTTTTAACCAAAGAATGCGATGTCACCCCACACCCAAGTGCGACCCAATCAAGCGTTCTGCGCCAACGCGACGATATTGAGTTGGAACAACAAGATAACCTTAATGTCGGCTATTGGGCCTTTAATACTGAACGTGTGCCTTTTAATAACCCGCAAGTACGCCGGGCATTAGCCCATGCCATTAATGTCGACAAAATTATGCAGGCGGTCTATTACGGCCAAGGCGTGAAAGCGGCTTCAATGTTACCGCCCATTAGTTGGGCTTATCAGCAGCAATCTAATTTGCCCCAATACGACCCAGGAAAAGCTCGAGAGATGCTCAGTGCCGCTGGCTATGAAAATGGCTTTGATATGACCATTTGGGCCATGCCGGTAAGCCGTATTTATAACCCCAATGCGCGCAAAATGGCAGAGCTGATGCAAAGTGACCTGCGTGCAATTGGTGTTAACGTGCGTATTGTCGAGTATGAGTGGAATACCTTTTTACAGCGCGTAGGCGAGCACCGTCATGATAGTGTGTTGTTGGGATGGGCCGCAGACACCCCCGACCCAGACAATTTCTTTAGTCCACTACTGAGTTGCGCCGCCACTTACAGCGGTAAGAACCCAGCCAATTGGTGCAATCCCGAATTTGATATGCTCCTGACGCAAGCGTTAGACACCACAGAGCAAGCGCAGCGACAACAGTTTTACCACCAGGCACAACAGATGATAGCGAAACAACTGCCCCTTTTCCCTCTGGCTCATGGTAAGCGCTCGCAAGCTCGTGACAGCCAAGTAAAAGGGATCAATCTCAGCCCCTTTGGCGGCATATCCCTAGCCCATGCGAGTAAAAAACCATGATGTTAGAGTTCGCCTTACGTCGGGTTTCGTTGCTGGTTTTTATGCTTTTTACGCTGAGTGTGTTTACCTTCTCATTGGGCTACCTGTTCCCCGGTGACCCGCTAACGAATTTTAGTGGTATTGAAACTGCAGGCTTTTCGCAAACAGCGCAATTACAGCAGCAATACCATATGGATGATGGCTATGTAACGCAGTACTTTGCGTTTTTAGGACGCATTATGCAGGGCGACTGGGGATTGTCTTTTGCTTCCGGCGATGGTGTTTTTGGCCATGTGTTAGATTTAGCTCCTGCGACCTTTGAACTCGCTATTTATGCGCTGTTTGTGTCCGTGTTGGCGGGAGTTCCAGCGGGAGTCATCGCTGCTCTATCACACGGACGTTGGGGTGATAAGCTCATTAGTGGCTTTACATTAGTCGGTTACTCTGTGCCTATTTTTTGGTTAGCACTGCTGCTTATTATGGTATTTTGCTTACAACTGGGGCTATTCCCTATGTCTGGGCGTATCAGTTTGCTTTACGAAATCCCCGCATACAGTAATTTTATTTTGCTAGATATTATGGTTGCGGGCTTTCCCTATGGCGGCCTTGCCTTTGCCGATGCGCTGCATCATCTGGCATTGCCAACACTGGTGCTGGCGACCTACCCAACCACGGTTTTAATCCGCTTTACCCGCGACTCAATGCTCAACGTGCTTGACCAAAACTATATTAAAACGGCCCGGGCGAAGGGGTTGAGTCGCCGCCAACTTATTTTTCACCATGCGCTTCGCAATGCGTTGTTGCCGGTGATAAAACAAATCGGCCTGCAATTTAGTGCGTTGATCACGTTAGCCATGATCACTGAAGTTATTTTTTCATGGCCTGGCATTGGTCGCTGGTTAATAGACAGCATTTACCAACGTGACTTCCCAGCAATTCAAGGTGGCTTATTGGCAATTTCGGTATTCATTATTTTCGCCACCATTATCACCGAGTTGCTCTACACCCTGCTCGACCCGATTTCACGGAATCAAGCGCATGGCAAAGTTTAAATTATTTACCGAACAGTCTAACGTGTCGCCGCTGTCGCGGTTATGGCGCAAGTTTAAATCTAACCATGTGTCTTTGGTTGGTTTATGGCTTTTTATTGCGCTGACGGTACTGGCTACTACCGCGCCGTTACTGGCGCCTTACGGCATCAACGAGCAACATGCGGATGCGCTGTTGATTCCTCCCTCATGGCATGAGGATGGCGATGTACGCTTTATTTTAGGTACCGACGATTTGGGCCGTGATGTGCTTTCACGCCTTATGAATGGAGCGACCTATACCTTCGGCTTATCAATTATTGCAGCGCTAATGACCACCTTGGTGGGCGTATTGGTCGGCACCTTCGCCGGTATGAGCCATGGCCTGCGCGCGAGCTTTCTGAACCACCTGTTAGACATCACCTTATCTATCCCTTCGTTGCTACTGGCGATTATCATCATTGCCATACTCGGACCGGGTTTGATGAACACCGTGTGGGCGATTATCTTTGCGCTGTTGCCACAGTTTATCCATTCGGTGCGTAACTTAGTGGTCGAAGAGCTTAATAAAGATTACATCAGCGCATTTCGTCTTGATGGAGCAAGCCGCTGGCAAATCTTAGTGCGGGGCATCTTCCCCAATATTTACGAACGTATTGTGGTTATTTTTACTATGGCGCTATCATTAGCCATTTTGGACATTGCAGCCTTAGGCTTTTTGAAGCTTGGCGCGCAACCTCCTACAGCTGAGTGGGGAGCTATATTGGCGGAAAATCTAGGCCTAATTTACCTCGCACCATGGACCGTCGCCTTGCCGGGGATCCTTTTGTTTTTAGCGGTACTGTCCACCAATCTTGTTGGTGACGGTTTGCGTAATGTACTCAAAGAGCGGCGGGCGGACTGATGCAATTGCTCGATATTCGAAATCTGACCATAGAATTGACGACCTCAGATTCGGTGATTCGCGTGGTAGATAAAGTAAACTTCAGCCTAAAAGAAGGCGAAGTACATGCCCTTATTGGCGAGTCGGGGTCTGGCAAAAGCCTCATTGCCAAGGCCTTAGTGGGTGCGTTAAATAAACGCTGGCGGGTCACAGCCGACCGCATGCACTGGCGCGGCGTTGACTTAATGCGGCTCTCGGATGAAAAGCGACGTAAGTTGGTAAGCCAAGACTTAGCGATGATTTATCAGGAGCCGAGTCGTTGCCTCGATCCCACAGCGAAGATCAGTGACCAAATTGAAGAAAGTATTCCGGCGCGCAACTATACCGGTAATTTATGGCAACGACGCAGAGCCAAGCGCCAGCGTGTCAGGGCACTGTTGCACAAGGTGGGCATCAAAGAACACTCCAAAGTCTTGACCAGTTACCCACATGAGTTGTCAGAAGGCGTGTGTCAAAAGGTGATGATCGCGATGGCCATCGCCCGCTCCCCTAAGCTACTTATTGCCGACGAACCGACCACAGCATTGGAGAGCACCACACGAGCACAAGTATTTCGACTACTGAAAAGTTTAAATCAGCTTAAAAATATGTCGATTCTGATGATCTCTCATGAACTCGAAGAATTGACTGACTGGACACATGGTATGCACGTGCTGTATTGCGGGCAAATGGTGGAGGCCGGACCGACCAAAAAAGTGTTTGCTCAACCGCGCCACCCTTACACTAAAGCGCTGTTACAGAGCTTGCCCGACTATGATGTTGCACTTGGCCATAAAGAGCCGCTGTTCGCCCTTAAGGGCACCATTCCCACCTTGCAGCACCTGCCTATAGGGTGTCGGCTTGGGCCACGCTGCCCGAACGCACAGAAAGCTTGTGTTGTCACTCCTAAGTTAGACAAAGAGCAAGGTCATAGTTATGCCTGTCACTTCCCTTTACATAAACAGGAGCAAAGCTGATGCAACCCTTATTGAAAGTACAAGGTTTGGGCAAGCAACTGGCTGTGAGGGCGGGTTTACTGAGCCATAAGAAAGTCAGTTTACTCAAAGATATCTCATTTTGTATTGGTCGCGGCGAAACACTGGCAGTTATTGGCGAGACGGGTGCAGGAAAAAGTACACTCGCAAAGGTGTTGGCCGGTGCCGATGAGGCCAGTAGCGGCCAGATCATTCTAGAAAGTGATTTAGTGCATGACGGGACTAGTCGCCATGGCGACTGTCGGCACATTCGGTTGATTTTCCAAGACCCAACCACGTCACTTAATCCTGCGCTCACTATCGGCGAGATTTTAGATGACTGTTTACGCTTAAATACCGAGCTTAGCAGCGAACAAAGGCTGGAAAAAATAAAGCAAACATTAGCGAAGGTGGGGCTGCTTGTTGAGCACCGTTTATACTATCCGCATATGTTCTCTGGCGGGCAATTACAGCGCGTTGCACTGGCACGCGCACTGATCCTGGATCCGAAAGTCTTAGTATTGGATGAGGCGCTTTCCTCCCTTGACCCCTCAGTGCGCGCACAGACGGTGAATTTGCTGTTAGAGTTACAACGAGAGACAGGGCTAAGTTACGTGTTGATCACCCATCATTTGAGCCTGGTAAAGCACATGAGTGATCAGGTGTTAGTACTGGATCACGGGGAAGTGGTGGAGTATGGGAAAACCGGTGAAATTTTCGGTAATCCTCAATCCAAAACCTGCCAGCGTTTACTAACTTGTTAATGGCAATCAGGCGTGTGATTTGCGCTTTTTACTCAGCGGGAAAAGGCGCAGCCAAAAAGCCGCTTCAAACATAAAGCCAAGCACCACAAAAGCGAAAAGCCCAGTGCTATTCCCTGCGCTGTATGACGCTATCGCTGCAACAATAAGCGCCATAGCAATTAAAAATCGATATACACCTTTCATACTTCCTCACACTCCTTATTGGGGGTAGGTTTCACTGTACTACATTGCGAAGTGTAATTCATGTTCTGACGTCAGTATTGTTATTAGGCGCTGCGCAGAAACAAAAAAGGCGCCGAATAGGCGCCTTCTGCATTCATGTTACTTTATTCTGATTGCCCCTGCTGGCGCATGCGAACCACTTCGGCCTGAGCCTCAAGCGCTTCAATAAAGCTTTGATAGTTTTTGTTTGCCATTTGCATGGTGAGGTTTTGCTTCACTTGCGCATTCACTTCAGTTTCACTCGGAGTGTTAACTGACTTCAACGCAACTAGGGCTATGTTGCCATTGTTAAGCTCAACCATATCCACGACAGGCTCATCTTGTGGGTGTGCCAGCTTAAATACCTGCTCTACCAGAGCGGGTGCCACACTGAAGCTACGACGATTAAGGGCGTCCTCGCTTTGCATTTCAACACCTGCTTGCTGAGCAATGGCGTTAAGGCTGGTGCCGCTTTGTAATTGTGCAAACAGCTCTTCACCCTGCTCTTTCGCTTTGGCGGTGGCCTTTTCAGCTATCAGCGTTTGTTTAATTTGCTCGCTCACCTCAGCCAAAGGCTTAGTTGCCGCAGGTTTATGATCAGCGATACGTACCACAATCACATGCTCATTACCTAAATCCAACACTTCTGAGTTAACTCTATCTTCCAGTAGCTCTGGTGAGAAGATGGCTGCTTGCACGTTAGCCTCATTCAACGGAGCACTTAGCTGTCCACGGGCTAACCAAGGTGTGGTTTGCACTTGCGCTCCGACCGCAGCAGCAGCGTCTTCTAACGTATCAGCCACCTCAAATGAAAGCTCTGCCAACTCTGTTTGCTGTTCATAAAATAGGTCAGCTTTTTCAACTTTAGCCAGCTCAGTGCGAATGTCTTCTTTTACCTCAGCAAGAGGCTTGGTTTCACCTGGCTGCAGGTCGGTGAGCTTAATAATGTGATAACCGAACTCAGACTCAACGACTTGTGAAAGTTCGCCCACGTTTTGCAAAGCAAACGCTGCTTTTTCAAAATCAGGATCCAGCATATCACGCTCAATCCAATCTAGGTCACCGCCCATTTCCGCGCTGACGATATCGTCTGACTCTTCACTAGCCAGCTCGGCGAAATCAGCGCCGTTGTTAAGCTGTGTGAGTAGGTCATTGGCTTTTTGTTCAGCACTGTCCTGATCATCGCCATATTCAACCAAAATATGAGCAACACGGCGCTTTTCAGGCTCTGAATAGTAGGCTTTGTTTTGCTGATAGTAGTCGTTGATTTGCTCGTCTGTGATTGGCTCCGCCAACTCTAAATCATCGGCACTTAGCTCAACATAAGACACTTTCACCTGCTCTGGCGAAAGGAACTGCGCTTGATTTAGGTCGTAGTATTCTTGAACCTCTTCGTCGCTCACTTCTACTTGGGCTTTGTAGGCGTTGTTATCGAGCACGACATAATCAATAGCACGCTGTTGCTGTTGCAAACCCACGGCTTGGCTTAACTCATTACTTAGCGTGAAATCTGTGCCAGCAAGTGCCGAAACAAGTTGTGAGCGCGTCATTTCTTCACGCAGGTACTCACGGAAGCCATCTGCTTGATAACCCATTTGGCGGATCACTTGCAGATAACGGTCATTACTGAACTGACCACCAAACTGGAAAGCAGGGAGTTCTAGAATCGTTTGTTTAACTTGTTCATCGCTAACGCGAAGCCCCATTTCTGCCGCTAACTGTGTTTGTAGTTCTTGCTGTACTAAGCGGTCAGTGACGGATTGACGCACTTGCGCCATATAGCTTGGATCGTTAGCAAGTTGTGCGAAGTATTCGCCGAACTGCTGCTCTAAGCGGGCACGCTCGTTTTCATAGGCACGAGCAAATTCGCGCTGAGTGATCTTAACTCCATTTACCTCAGCCACGGATTGTTCGGTTGATTGGCCTAAATAGCCACCGATCCCTGCTAAAGCAAAAGATAAAATCACCAGCCCTAGAATAATTTTGGCCGCTAAGCCTTGCGAGCCTTCTCTGATTTTTTCTAGCATTTATTTTATCTCTATTTCATTTAACCGCTAAACAACGAACTCAGACTCTATTGTCCCTCAATTTCGAGGCGGTGGGTATAAAAAAAGCGTATCTTAACAGATACGCTTTTTCACTTGAAGCAATCTAGCACAGTTGCGCTAATTGCAGCTCAAGTTTCGCAAATTAGTTAACTGCGTCTTTAAGCGCTTTACCTGCTTTAAACGAAGGAATGTTTGCAGCAGCAATTTGAATTTCTTCACCAGTTTGCGGGTTACGGCCAGTGCGCGCTGCGCGCTCACGTACAGAAAAAGTACCGAAACCAACTAGGGCAACGGAATCGCCGTCTTTAAGTGCAGTTGATACTGACTCAATGAATGAATCCAACGCACGACCTGCAGCCGCTTTAGAAATGTCAGCATCAGCTGCGATTTGATCGATTAATTGAGACTTATTCACAATATCATCCCCTTACATTGTTATTATCCAGAGCGACTAACCTTGTGCAGTTTTACACAAAACGGCCTCATCACTTTGCTATGTAATTTAGAAAAACAAAGGTCGTTTTTCTAACACCTAGATCTGCTTGAAACCTAGGCCGGACAAGGCCTAGGCTCAAAATCTAGTGCTTAACTTATCACACAGGTGTGATTTGAAAAGCCCTTTGCGGCAATTTTTTGTGATTTTTACTCACTTTTTGCACGATCTGTTGAAAAACGCTCCACAGGCTGCGCCAATGCGTGATCTAACACCTCGTCAATCCACTGAACTGGGTGAATTTCGAGGCCTTCACGGACGTTTTCCGGTATCTCTTTTAGGTCCCGCTCATTCTTCTTGGGAATGACCACTGTTTTAATACCGCCACGGTGTGCCGCTAACAGTTTTTCTTTAAGACCACCGATAGGCAACACTTCACCGCGTAAGGTTATTTCACCGGTCATCGCCACATCCGAGCGCACAGGGTTACCCGTTAAGCTTGATACTAAAGCAGTCACCATTGCGATACCCGCGCTGGGACCGTCTTTTGGTGTAGCGCCTTCAGGCACGTGCACATGAATATCACGCTTTTCGTGGAAATCGTCGTTAATACGCAGTTTTTCAGTGCGATCGCGTACCACGGTCATCGCAGCCTGAATCGACTCTTTCATGACGTCGCCCAAAGAGCCGGTGTAGCTTAATTTACCTTTACCTGGTACCGCAGACGATTCAATAGTTAGCAGGTCTCCGCCCACTTCAGTCCACGCCAGACCAGTGACCTGACCGATGCGGTCATCACCTTCCACTTTACCGTAATCGTAACGTTGCACACCTAGGTATTCTTCTAGGTTTTCATCATTGATGGTAATGTGTTTAAGACCTTTATCGAGCAAAATATTTTTCACCGCTTTACGACATAACTTGGAGATCTCGCGTTCCAAGTTACGAACCCCGGCTTCACGGGTGTAATAACGGATAATGCCAATAATGGCGCTGTCTTCGATGGTCACTTCTTTTTCTTTCAAGCCATTGCGCTTAATTTGCTTAGGGATTAAGTGCTGCTTGGAGATATTGAGTTTCTCGTCTTCGGTGTAGCCGGATAAACGGATCACTTCCATACGGTCCAACAATGGGCCTGGTATGTTGAAGCTGTTAGAAGTGGCAACAAACATCACATCGGATAGGTCATAGTCAACTTCTAGATAGTGATCAGCAAAGGTGCTGTTTTGCTCTGGGTCCAGTACCTCCAGTAAAGCAGATGCAGGATCGCCACGCATATCCGATGACATCTTGTCGATTTCATCCAATAAAAACAGCGGGTTACGAACCCCTACTTTGGTCATATTCTGGATTAACTTACCTGGCATAGAGCCGATGTAAGTACGGCGGTGACCGCGAATTTCGGCTTCATCACGTACGCCGCCCAATGCCATACGCACGTATTTGCGACCCGTTGCTCGAGCAATACTTTGCCCTAGTGACGTTTTGCCCACGCCTGGCGGGCCTACAAGACATAAAATGGGGCCTTTAAGCTTATTGGTACGGTGCTGCACCGCCAAATATTCAATGATGCGGTCTTTTACTTTTTCGAGACCATAGTGGTCGGCATCAAGAATCTTTTGTGCCCCTGCCAGGTCTTTTTTCACTTTTGATTTTTTCTTCCACGGCACATTAACCATGGTATCTATATAAGAGCGCACCACCGTTGCTTCGGCCGACATCGGCGACATCATTTTCAGTTTTTTCAGCTCCGCCATCGCCTTTTCTTCGGCTTCGGCTGGCATCCCCGACTCTGTTATCTTCTTTTGTAAACCTTCAAACTCGTCAGGCACATCATCCAATTCACCTAACTCTTTTTGAATGGCTTTCATTTGCTCGTTGAGATAGTACTCGCGCTGTGACTTTTCCATTTGCTTTTTAACGCGGGCACGAATTTTTTTCTCTACTTGCAGGAGGTCTATTTCGCCCTCCATCATCGCCATAAGGTATTCAAGGCGCTCGGTGACGTCACTGATTTCCAGCACTTTCTGCTTTTCGGGCACCTTGATAGGCATATGCGCAGCCATGGTATCGGCTAAGCGTGCGGGCTCATCAATACCCGACACCGAGGTGAGTACCTCTGGTGGAATTTTTTTGTTGAGCTTAACGTAACCTTCAAATTGGCTTATCGCACTGCGGATGAAAATATCCTGCTCTCGCTCATCAATATCAGTCGAAGGAATATACTCAACTTCGGCTGCGAAGTACTCTTCTTCTTGCGTATAATGGGTAATAGCGGCGCGTTGCGTGCCCTCAACCAGCACCTTGACGGTGCCATCGGGTAGCTTGAGTAGCTGCAGCACACTCGCGACTGTCCCTACGGTATATATTTCATCCGTTTGTGGGTCATCGACAGAAGCGTCTTTTTGTGCCACTAAGAAAATTTGTTTGTCTGTATCCATCGCTGCTTCAAGGCAGCGAATCGACTTTTCCCGACCGACGAACAAAGGGATCACCATGTGGGGATACACCACCACATCCCTTAGCGCCAATACTGGAATGTCTACGCGATCCGTTCTTTCAAGCGTCATGCTAACTCTCTTCGGACTTCTTAAAATTTAAAGATTACCCAAGTATATGGGGATCAAGGGGGGAAAGTTCAAACAAATTTATAAAAAAAGGAGCTTAGTGCTCCTTTTTTAATTAAACTGCTTGTTTTTTACTCTGACGCGGCCTTGTCTTGGCTGCTGTTTTCGTAAATCAAGATAGGGTCTGACTCACCCTTAATCACTGTCTCGTCTATTACCACCTTGCATACTCCTTCCATCGAAGGCAGCTCATACATGGTTTCCAGCAATACGCCTTCAACAATCGAGCGTAAGCCACGAGCACCGGTTTTACGTTCCATCGCTTTGTGAGCAATCGCACGTAGAGCATCCTCTCGGAATTCAAGCTCGACATCTTCCATTTGGAATAATGAAGAGAATTGCTTAGTTAATGCGTTTTTAGGTTCGTTTAAAATCTGAATCAGTGCATCTTCGTCCAACTCAGTGAGTGTTGCAACCACAGGCAAACGACCAATGAACTCTGGAATAAGACCGTATTTAACTAGATCTTCTGGTTCCACGTCTTTAAACGTTTCACTGATGCTACGCTCACCATCGGCAGACTTAACGTGTGCGCCAAAACCAATACCGGTATTCTTAGCACTGCGTTGCTCAATAACCTTGTCTAATCCGGCGAAAGCACCGCCACAGATAAACAATATCTTCGAGGTGTCTACCTGTAAGAACTCTTGCTGAGGATGCTTACGACCACCTTGTGGTGGCACCGAGGCAACAGTACCTTCAATCAGCTTAAGCAGCGCCTGTTGCACCCCTTCCCCTGACACATCACGAGTGATGGATGGGTTATCTGATTTACGAGAAATTTTATCAATTTCATCGATGTAAACGATGCCGCGCTGAGCCTTCTCGACGTCGTAATCACACTTTTGCAGTAGTTTCTGAATGATATTCTCGACATCTTCACCGACGTAACCCGCTTCGGTTAACGTCGTGGCATCCGCCATGGTGAATGGTACATCCAATAGGCGTGCCATCGTTTCTGCGAGTAAGGTTTTACCACTGCCCGTTGGGCCAATCAGCAAAATATTACTTTTACCGAGTTCAATACCTTCGGTGGTACCCGCATTGCGAAGACGTTTGTAGTGGTTATATACCGCTACTGACAATACCTTTTTCGCGTGCTCTTGGCCGATCACATAGTCATCTAGGTGGCTGCGGATCTCTTTTGGAACGGGCAGCTTATCGGACGCGTTGGTTTTTGGCGCGATATCTTTAATTTCTTCCCTGATGATGTCGTTACACAGCTCGACACATTCATCACAAATATAAACAGATGGACCTGCAATTAGCTTGCGTACTTCGTGCTGCGATTTACCACAAAACGAGCAGTACAGCAGCTTGCTAGTCTTTTCGCCGTCTGTTGGTTTATCGGACATTCAGCTACCTCATTCTTTGCGCTACTATTTTTATTCATAGTAGCAAATGTACTTCTTAACAAATATACCAAACTTTACTTATCAATGCGCAGCTGTTTGGCAAATGCGCTCGCGCTTATTTATCGTTACGGCGATCAAAGACCGAATCGATCAGCCCGTACTCAACAGCAGCATCAGCAGTCATGAAGTTATCACGGTCAGTATCACGAGCGATAACATCGAGCGGCTGGCCGGTGTGCTCAGCTAGCAAGCGGTTTAGTTTGTCTTTGATATATAAAATTTCTTTGGCGTGAATCTCAATATCAGACGCCTGGCCTTGGAACCCACCTAATGGTTGGTGAATCATCACACGTGAGTTAGGCAGACAGTGACGCTTACCTTTGGCACCACCAGATAATAAAAACGCGCCCATGCTTGCGGCTTGACCGACGCACAAGGTGCTTACATCTGGCTTGATAAAGTTCATGGTGTCGTAAATAGACATACCAGCGCTTACAGAGCCACCTGGTGAATTAATATAAAGGTGAATGTCTTTGTCTGGGTTTTCTGATTCAAGGAACAATAGCTGAGCCACAATCAAGTTGGCCATTTGGTCTTCTACTGGGCCAGTTAAGAAAATGATTCGCTCTTTTAGAAGGCGCGAGTAAATATCGAAAGAGCGCTCACCTTTAGCAGTTTGCTCAACTACCATTGGCACTAACGCGTTTAGGGGATCTGTCATACCATTATTCATTATTACTTGATTCCTTAGTGACCGACACAAACTAAAATGGCTCGGTGCTTTGTAAACAAAGCATACGAGCCATTTAAACGTTGCTTTTAGCTTAAGTCAACGACTTATTGAGCTGCCTGCGGGTTCATGATGTCGTCAAACGCAGTTTCAACATCAGTTACTTTCGCGTTGGCTAGTAAAGCATCAATTGCTTGCTCTTCCATCGCTACGTTACGCATTTGCTGCATAAGCTGATCATTTGATTTGTAGTATTCAACTACTTCACTTGGGTCTTCGTATGCAGACGCCATCGTGTTGATAAGCTCTTCTACTTTTGCGTCATCGGCTTCGATTTCGTTCGCTTTGATTACTTCACCAAGCAGTAGGCCGGTTTTAACACGCTTAATTGCTTGCTCTTGGAATAATTCAGCAGGAAGCTCAGGCATGTTGTTGGCATCGCCACCAAAACGCTGTGCAGCTTGCTTGCGAAGCGCGTCGATTTCTTGCTCAACAAGTGCTTTTGGAACGTCCACTTCGTTTTGCTCAAGTAGGCCTTCAATCGCCTGCTCTTTAACCTTAGCTTTAACCGCTTGGTCAAGCTCACGGCTCATGTTTTTCTTCACTTCTTCTTTAAGTGCGTCAACACCGCCTTCGGTAATACCGAACAGCTTAGCAAACTCGTCGTTTAGCTCTGGAAGCTCTTGAACTTCAACTTTCTTCACAGTAATAGCGAACTGCGCTGCTTTACCTTTAAGGTTCTCAGCGTGGTACTCTTCAGGGAAAGTTACGTCAGCAACCACTTCTTCACCGGCTTTCTTGCCAACGATGTTGTCTTCAAAACCCGGGATCATACGACCCTGGCCTAGCTCTAGTGGGAAGTCTTCAGCTTTACCACCTTCGAACTCTTCGCCATCAATAGTACCAACGAAGTCGATTGTTACACGGTCATTTTCACCGGCTTTGTCATCAGACTCTTTCCAAGAAGCGTGCTGCTTACGAAGTGTCTCAAGCATGTTTTCTAGATCTTCGTCTTTTACTTCAACAGCTGGCTTTTCTACTGCGATTTTGTCTAAGCCTTGAAGTTCAACTTCAGGGTAAACTTCGAAAGTCGCTTCGAATTCTAGGTCTTTACCTGTCTCAAGCGTTTTTGGTGCAAATGAAGGTGCACCCGCTGGGTTAATTTTCTCAGAAACGATCGCTTCAATGTAGTTGCGCTGCATTAATTCGCCAGCAACTTCTTGAAGTACAGCAGTGCCGTAACGCTTTTTAATGATAGAAACTGGTACTTTGCCCGGACGGAAACCGTCGATACGTTGAGTTTTAGACAGTTGTTGTAGGCGTTTTTTTACTTCGGTCTCAACGTTCTCTGAAGGAACAGTGATAGTCAGACGGCGCTCAAGGCCTTGAGTCGTCTCAACAGAAACTTGCATGATTTACCTCAATCTTCAAATGTGGCGACTTTGCGCCTTCCTTACATACATGGCGATCAATTAGTTGCTACACCACATTAAGTGCACATTATGCACCTCGGCGATAGCCAGCGATCCCTATGCTTGCACTGCCCTATGGGCACTTACGTTAAACAATAGACGCGGCATTATAACCTAATATTTATAAGAGTCGAGAGCGAGCACCAATAAATTGGGCGTATGGCGCATTGCTGATTACTTTTACAGCAATAAATTGCGGGGGTTTGCTAACAATGAATTCTAAGCAACACCTACGTTGGACTGGCGTCAAAAAAGTAATTAACGCTTGGCGTTAAAGTATCGCTATTGGGCTGTGTTCAACATGCCACTCTATGAGTCTGTACAGAAAGCATTCTTTAAAAATAAGGTCGGCTAAGAATCTTGGATTAACAGATGTAGGCGAGTAAGAGCGCAGCGATAAACACAGCAATGCTTTTCATATCAAGCGCAAAGCGTTGATGACTGATAAGAGAAAGATGGTACGTGTATGTTAGAGAGTTTGAACCTGCGACTGCATGTGTTCATACCCAAACCAAGATGTGTATTTCTGAATTTATTAGAAGTGGTCGGCGATGCAGGATTTGAACCTGCGACCCCTTGGACCCAAACCAAGTGCGCTACCAAACTGCGCTAATCGCCGATACTGAGATGTGTTCTAAATATGAAAATGGTCGGCGATGCAGGATTTGAACCTGCGACCCCTTGGACCCAAACCAAGTGCGCTACCAAACTGCGCTAATCGCCGATAAACATATTGTAGAAAAATGGGGCGACTGATGGGACTTGAACCCACGACAACCGGAATCACAATCCAGGGCTCTACCAACTGAGCTACAGCCGCCACTATAATGGCGCACCCGGAAGGATTCGAACCTTCGACCGACGGCTTAGAAGGCCGTTGCTCTATCCGACTGAGCTACGGGCGCGGTGCAACGAATACTTCTTCGTGCGAACCAAGTGACACTTTCTAAGAAAGTGGTCGGCGATGCAGGATTTGAACCTGCGACCCCTTGGACCCAAACCAAGTGCGCTACCAAACTGCGCTAATCGCCGATACTTGATGCATCTTTGAGGACTCTTTACTGACCCCTCGCTGACAACGGGGTGCATAATAGTGATTTGCCCTGACAAGGTCAAACATTTTTTTGCCTTGAACTGCGCGTTTGCTCATTTTTAGGACATAGTGCTGTTGTTTTAGCAATTTTGGTTGATTTTTTATCACCTTAGACCATAAAAGCATGCTAAGCATTCCCCTTTACCTTGGCGGCAAGACGGTTTTCTGCGAAAATATCCGCCAGTTGGTGACGGGAGACCCCAAAATGCCCTCACTGATAATAAGAGTATTTCGTTCACATGTGTTGCTCATGCATTTAAGCAAAAAGCACACTAACCCCAAGGTATAGGTTACCCATGACGGCAAACATCATTGATGGTAAAGCAATTGCGAAGCAAGTGCGTTCGCAAGTGGCTACACGTGTTGCTGCTAGGAAAGAGCAAGGTCTTCGTGCTCCTGGTTTAGCGGTGGTACTAGTTGGACAAGATCCAGCTAGCCAAGTTTATGTAGGTTCTAAGCGCAAAGCATGCGACGAAGTCGGCTTTGTTTCCAAATCTTACGATCTCCCAGGTGATACCACCGAAGCGCAATTATTGGCGCTGGTTGACGAGCTCAATGCCGACAAAGAAGTTGATGGTATTTTAGTACAACTTCCTCTACCTGAAGGTCTGAACGCAGAGAAAGTACTAGAGCGCATCACCCCTCATAAAGATGTCGATGGTTTTCACCCTTATAACATTGGCCGTTTAGCACAACGTATGCCGGCATTGCGCCCATGTACACCAAAGGGGATCATTACCTTACTAGATTCCACTGGGGTCCGTTATAAAGGCATGCATGCCGTGGTCGTTGGCGCGTCGAATATTGTTGGCCGCCCCATGTCATTGGAACTGCTGCTCGCCGGCTGCACCACCACCGTTTGTCACAAGTTCACCCAGGACCTTGAGCAACACGTTCGTCGTGCCGATTTACTTGTTGTGGCCGTAGGCAAACCTGAGTTTATTCCCGGTGAATGGGTGAAAGAAGGCGCTTTAGTGATTGATGTTGGCATCAACCGTCTCGATAATGGCTCTTTGGTTGGCGATATTGCCTATGAGGCTGCGAGTCAACGTGCCAGTTACATCACGCCCGTGCCCGGCGGTGTTGGCCCAATGACGGTGGCGAGCCTAATAGAAAATACCCTTGAGGCCTGTGAGAACTATCACAGCGACTAACATCCAGTGTCAATATGAAAGAAAAGCCAGCTTAATGCTGGCTTTTTTGTGCTTATTTCCCTTGCCTTGGTTGGGCTGCCACCACCGGTCTGAGCCGCTGTTTTGCTAAGTTAACACCCTGTGGCAGTACCGAGAACATGATCATCAACGCCATCAGGGCATATTGCCAACCTTGGTAATGTTCAGCGAGCAAAATTACCGCTGTTACTATGCCTGCTATTGGGTTGGCAATGGTGCCAAAGGTAAATTCCACCACCGTCATACGCCCTAAGAGCCAAACGTACAAGGTGTAAGCAAGTGCTGTATTAGGAACGATAAGCCAAAACAAAGCGCTCCATTGCTTTGCCGTCATAGGCTCACTAAGCGGTATATACGCATCGGGTGTAAATATGCTGGCTTGCACTGCGGCGGCTATCAGCAGCGCAGTGCCGCCAATAATTAACTGCCAGGTGAGCACGGTCCACCAATGAATATGCATACTCACGGTTTGCACTAGCGAACTACCAATGACAATACACAACAACGCCCCGGCTAAAGCGGCAAGCCCTAGGAGGCTCAATTCGACATGCTTAGGGTCAAACAATAACCAAGCGATGGTAACAATGGCCACAGCACATAGCGATTGCACGGCACTTGGGCGCTGACCTTTAACAACCCAAGTATAAATCATCGCCACCACTGGCACCGAGACCATGCCTACACCTGCAATGGCTGCTGGCAAGTTCACCGCCATAACAAAAATAAAAGCAAAAAACAGAGCAATATTGACCAAAGCGAGCACTGTTAGCCCCCGCCATTGTCGACCTTTAGGGAGCGACGGCTTTATCAACCAAAGCAGTATCCCTGCAGGCAAGGCGCGTAAAGCACCGAGAAGAATTGGCGGCCAATCTGGGGTGGCGTACTTAGTGACCGCATAAGTGGTGCCCCATAAAAATGCGGGGATCATTGCCAGTAGAATATTCATCAACGCTCCATAGTTACATTCAGCGCGAACAGGGTAAAACCTCAACTAAGATTTAGGTCAATGGAAAAATCACCACTTAAAGGCAACGTTCAAAAAACAAAGAACTGAGTGTGCAGCCAACCATGGTGAGAGAAAAAGAGTGACGTAAAAACGAAAACGCCGCGCCTAAGCGCGGCGTTTAATTAACATAAACGCTTAGGCCTTACGCCATGTTGTTTTACCAGCGGAGTCCTCGAGTACCACTCCCATGGCCGTAAGCGCATCACGAGCGGCGTCTGCCTCAGCCCAATCTTTATCAGCACGAGCCTGATTACGTTTGGCGATCAACGCTTCAATTTTTTGCGTTTCATCATCGTCTTGCTCACCTTGTAAAAAGGCAGCAGGGTCTTGCTGGGCAATACCTAACACTTCAGCCAGCTTAATTAAGATATAGGCATGCTCACCTGCGGCTTGCTCATCTTGCCCTTTTAGGCGGTTTACTTCCTTCGCCAACTCGAACAGCACAGGCAAGGCTTCAGGGGTATTGAAGTCGTCATTCATGGCTTGCTCAAAACGCGCTACCAACGGATGACCGTCCAGTTCAACAGCAACAGGCTGAACATCACGTAGAGCAGTATATAAGCGCTCCAACGATGAACGCGCCTGCTCGAGATTCTCTTGCGAGTAGTTCAACTGGCTACGGTAGTGGCCGTTTATAAGGAAATAGCGTACGGTTTCGCGGTCGTAGGCTTTGAGTACTTCGCGTACGGTAAAGAAGTTGCCTAATGACTTAGACATTTTTTCTTTGTTGACCTGAACCATGCCGGTATGGATCCAGGTTTTAACGTAGCGACCATTATTGGCGCAGCATGACTGAGCGATTTCATTCTCGTGGTGTGGAAACTGCAAATCAGAGCCACCGCCGTGAATATCAAAATACTCACCTAGGTGTTTTGAGCTCATAGCTGAGCATTCAATATGCCAACCTGGACGCCCCTCCCCCCAAGGTGAAGACCAACTAGGCTCACCGGCTTTGGCCTTTTTCCACAACACAAAATCTAAGGGGTCGTCTTTACCTGCTGCGACATCAACGCGCGCGCCCGCTTGTAACATCTCTAAGTCTTGCTGCGACAGCTTGCCGTACTCTTTAAAGGTGGATACATCAAATAAGACATCGCCACTATCGGCAACATAGGCATGCTCTTTGTCGATAAGCCGCTCGATCATCGCAATGATGTCATCCATGTGCCCGGTAACGGTAGGCTCTATATCGGCATCAAGAATATTTAAGGCACGAAAGTCTTCGTGCATCGCGGCGGTCATCCGCTCTGTTAAGGCGTTAATAGGCTCATTGTTATCATTAGCACGGGTAATGATTTTATCATCAACATCGGTGATATTACGCACATAAGTGACATCGTAACCGAGATAGCGGAGGTAACGATTCATCACATCGAAGGAAACATAGGTGCGCGCATGACCAACATGGCAATAGTCATAGATAGTGATGCCACACACATACATGTCTACTTTATTCTCGTTCAGTGGAGTAAAGCGTTCTTTTTGACGTGAAAGTGTGTTGTATATCTGCAACATTGCAATATGATCCTATCGTTATATTAATGGCGCTATCTTACCACTGCCCCGGCTATCTCGCCACACGCAAGACCTCTGAAAATAACAAAAATAAAGCCTTTAGGGCAGTGTCATAGCTTGGTGCATTGTCTGATCCGCTACCCTACTATAAAATAGCCCCTAATTATTAAATCAGAGACTCATCATGGTTGTACTAGATACCAACTTTGGCACGATTAAAATCGCGCTGTTTGCTGACAAAGCCCCTGTAACGGTTGAAAACTTTTTGAACTACGCCAAATCTGGATTTTATGACGGCACTATTTTCCACCGTGTCATCGACGGTTTTATGGTTCAAGGCGGCGGTTTTGCTCCGGGCATGGAACAGAAAAAAGTGCAGTCACCGATCAAAAACGAAGCCAACAATGGCCTGAGCAACAAAAAAGGCACGCTGGCCATGGCTCGCACCCCAGATCCCCACTCAGCGACGGCACAATTCTTCATTAATGTGAATGACAATGACTTCCTTAACTTCAGCAGTGAAACTCCACAAGGCTGGGGTTATTGCGTGTTTGCCGAAGTCGTTGAAGGCATGGATGTAGTGGAAAAAATTAAAGACGTTGCAACTGGCAGCGCCGGCTTCCACCAAGACGTCCCCCTGGAAGATGTAATCATCAACAAAGTCATTGTTGAATAACTTATAGGCGCGCCATGCGCGCCACTTTACTATCTGGACGCCTATGTCACGCACCTTGTTTATTGCCGACCTCCACCTCAGTAGCAACCAACCAGAGATCACAGATGCTTTTTTCGACTTCCTTGATAAAGAAATAGATCAGCAAGTAGATGCCTTATACATATTAGGGGATTTCTTCGAGGTTTGGGTGGGCGACGATGCCAGTGACGCATTCAGTGATGATATTGCCGCTCGGCTTAAACAACTCGCAGACCAAGGTATTGCCATTTACTTTACCCATGGCAATCGCGACTTTCTACTTGGTCAACGTTATGCGCAAAAAGCAGGCATGACACTGCTTGCAGAGCAAACGGTGATAAACCTTTACGGAACACAGGTGTTGCTATTGCATGGCGATGAAATGTGCACACAAGATCTTGAATATCAGCGCTTTCGGCGCAAAAGCCGAGGTTGGTGGTGGCCGCGATTGATGCTCGCGATGCCACTTTGGTATCGCCGTCGTGTGGCGAAAAAGGCCCGTGCAAAAAGCAAACAAAGCCAACAACAAAAGGCCACCGAAATTCTTGATGTGGAGCGCTCAGCAGTACTTGATACCTTTTCGAAACATCAAGTAAGGATCATGATCCACGGCCACACTCACCGCCCAGCAGTGCATCAATATGATCAAGAGCAAACTCGTATCGTCCTCGGTGATTGGTACGAGCAAAGCTCTTTTCTAGTGGTTGATAAACAGCATATGCGACTGCATTATGGCGACCATGCTGACACGCTTACACAGTGGCAACACGCTGACTAACTCGCGCTCGCTGAGTTTCAAACTATACTTGCTCTAATGAACGATTGCCCAAGGTTGCGATAGGAGCAAAGTATGGTCTTGCGTGCACTTTTAAGCGCACTCGTGTTTATACTCAGTCAGCACACACATGCATTGGAGCGATTAGAGCTCGCCACCGAACCTTTCCCACCTTATTTTTCCAACACTTTGTATCAACATGGCTGGATGGCCCATTTAGTCAGTGAAGCTTTTAGAAGCCAAAATATAGTTGTGCGTATTCACTTTACGCAGTGGTCTCGGGCTTTGCGAGGGACAAAGAAAGGGAAATATTCGGCCGTGTTAGGGGCATATAAAACCACGGCACGGCAGCAAGACTTTGTTTTTAGCGCCGCACTGGCAAAAGCCCATAGTGGATTTTTCCGCCATGCAAAGAGCAATCGTGACTTTACTGGCGACTTAGCGTTAGTCGCACAAGACCCGATTGCCGTTGGTCGCGACTATGGTGAAGAGCAACTGCTCATAAACTATGGCGGCATCGACTACGTTGAGTTGCCCAATCTGAGCAAAGCCTTGCAATTACTCGAACGCCGACGAATTAGCTGGGTGCTCGGTCCGCAAGAAGTGGGTGAACATATTATTCGTGAATTAGCACTCTCTGAGCATTTGATGTTTGATTCACCGGCCTTGAGCGAAAACACCTTACATTTAGCCTTCGCCCGTCAGCATCCCCTTAGCCATTACCATCTAAAGGCGTTTCGCAGCGGCATGCAAAGTCTGCTCAAGCAAGGTCGGGTGGCGGATATATTGGCACAGCATCCTTTGCCGCCACCGCAGCAACAAGCAGTACTAAGTTTACTTAAACAGCACTATCTTGATACTGGCGCACCAGAGTGAAATTTAAAGTCGGGGTCTGGAGATGAAATAAGTTCCGCCTCTACTTCACCAAAAAAAGCGATGCGGGCACTGATATCTTCACCTGCTATTTGCTCGCCAAGGCTCAAGTAATCTTGATAATGGCGCGCTTCTGAGCGCAATAAGGAGATGTAGAATTCTCCCAATTGCTTATCAACATGAGGGGCCAACATAGCAAAGCGTTCACATGAACGTGCTTCGATATACGCGCCACAAATCAACTTATCGATCAGCGCCTGCGGTTCGTAGGTGCGTACATGTCGCAACAGGCCTTTAGCGTAGCGGCTGGAGGTAATTTTATCGTATTCAATACCACAAGCTTGCATAATCTCTAACACTTGATAAAAGTGGTGCAATTCTTCTTTGATGAGTAACACCATTTTATCGATCAGCTCTTGGCCATAAGGGGTGTCTGACTTGGGCATCATCGATTTGTTTAAGCGGTTATAGTCAGCTAGCTCTCGCCAATCCCCCACCTGGCGGTAGGTAAAATCTTCGTATGGTTTGAGCCAAGCCAACAGCGCTTCTGCACTTTGCTCATCCACCGCATAACGACGAATTAAGTACATGGCGCTTTGTGCCGCTTTCAACTCACAAATAAGGTGATCGGTCAAAATTACCGCTAGGTTCTCTGGCTTTTTTGCTTGCTGTAGCCATGCATCCGGTGTCTGACATTGTAAAAATGCGTTAATCGGTTCTAAGAGTTGTTGGTACTTCGCTAACATAGAATTGTAATACTAACCGCTAATGCCCACCATTTTACCATACTGATTTTACCATGGGGCTTTCTTGACAAATTCTTTGCTCTGAACGATACCTTAATTAAGGCTGGTGAAAAATAATACAGCCATAACAACCAGTTTATTTAAGGGGCACACCTATGATTTTGAACCATCTTTGGGGCTTATACGCCCACCCAGTGGAAGAGTGGCAAACGATTGATAATCGCCACGAAAGTTTACTTTACTGCTTATCGCATATTCTCCTCATCGCCTGTATTCCCAGTGCAATGGGCTACTACTCCGGCGTACACTTAGGCTGGCACGTTGGCACGGGCGATGCCGTATTTCTTACTCACAATAGCGCCATGCTGATAGCTGTAGCTATGTATGTTGCTCTGATTGTCGGGGTTTTTGCACTTGCATACCTGGCCCACTGGATGGCAAAAACCTTTGGCGCCGAGCCAACCTTTACGCAGACCTTAGAGCTTGCGGCGTATACCTCTACTCCCGTGTTTATGGCCGCATTTGCAGCCTTCTACCCTACTTTATGGTTTATCGTGTCTGTGGGCATTGTCGCGGTTGGCTACTCGGTGTATTTACTCTACACAGGTGTTCCTATCTTGATGCATATTCCCCATGAACGGGGCTTTATCTACGCCAGCTCTGTAGTGACATGTGGTCTGGTGTTACTTGTTATTATACTTGCCGCTACCGCAATTTTGTGGACTAACGGGATTGTCTCACCAGTCTTCAGTTAGCAGTGTGAGAGCAATAAAAAAGGAGCCTCTGGCTCCTTTTTTATTGCTTTTTAACCACAGTTAGTCATCTTGCGAGTCGCTATCTTGGTTGTGTAATTCCAAGCTTGATGACATGGCTTGCTCTCGCACTGATTTGGCGGCATCGTTACGCAACTCATCAATACGATTTAGGTAGTCTTGATTGATGTCGCCAGTGACATAATTGCCATCAAAAACAGAGGTCTCAAAACGACTAATTTCTGGATTTTCCTGAGCCACTGCAGCCACTAAGTCGTCCAGCGATTGATAAATCAAGCCATCTGCGCCGATGCTCGCATTGATGTCTTCTACTTCACGTCCATGGGCAATTAGCTCTGCCGCTGAGGGCATATCAATACCATAGACGTTAGGGAAACGCACCTCGGGTGCTGCTGAAGCAAAATAAACGTTCTTAGCGCCGGCTTCTCGGGCCATCTCTACGATTTGCGCAGAAGTGGTGCCACGGACAATAGAGTCATCAACCAGCAATACATTTTTACCTTTGAACTCACGATCTATCGCGTTAAGTTTGCGGCGTACTGACTTCTTACGCAGCTCTTGCCCAGGCATGATGAAGGTCCGGCCGATATAGCGGTTTTTAACAAAGCCTTGGCGATAAGGTAAATCCAATACCGAAGCAATTTCTAGGGCGATATCACACGATGTTTCAGGGATGGGGATCACCACATCAATGTCTTTGTCTGCCCATTCACGATTAATTTTTTCGCCTAGTTTGGTGCCCATATTAACGCGAGTAGCGTACACCGACATATTGTCGATGGTGGAATCCGGTCGCGCAAAATAAACGAACTCAAACAAACAAGGGTTTTGTACCGACTTATCTGCACACAGTTGCGAATACAGTTGTCCATCCTCGGTTACGTAAATGGCCTCACCTGGTGCCACATCACGAATCACCTCAAAGCCGTCAGTATCCAGTGCCACGCTCTCTGAAGAGAACATGTACTCGGTGCCTTTTTCGGTTTCACGTTTTCCAAAAATCAGCGGACGAATGCCATGGGGGTCACGAAAAGCGACGATGCCATGACCGATAATCATCGCCATGGTGGCATACCCGCCCACTACTTTTGAATTAACCTCAGAAACCGCAGCGAAAATATCTTCTGGTGCCAAGTGCAGCTTGTCAGACTTGCTGAATTCATGCGCAAGAATATTCAAGAGAATTTCTGAATCAGAGGTCGTGTTAACGTGACGACGCGCTTCGGTAAATAACTGTTCTTTTAGCTGCTCGGCATTAGTCAGGTTGCCGTTATGCGCCATGGCGATGCCAAAAGGCGAGTTAACATAAAAGGGCTGTGCCTCTGCAGAGCTTGACGTGCCTGCGGTAGGGTAACGTACATGGCCAATGCCAATATTTCCCTGCAGACGCTTCATGTGTCTAGTATGGAACACATCCTTAACTAGACCATTGGCTTTACGCAGACTAAAGGTATTATTGTCTATGGTAATAATACCGGCCGCGTCTTGGCCTCGGTGTTGCAAAACAGTCAAGCCGTCATACAGCGCCTGATTGACGGGCGATGTTCCGACTATACCAACGATACCACACATTAAAATTTCCTCGCCGATTAACGGTTAGCTGAATTTAAAAAGCTTGAGTTGTGTTCGAGATAGTCAAAAAACCACTCAATCACAAAGCCAAATTCAGGGATTAGTCGAGATGCGCTCCACCAGTCGGTGTTTGGGGCTCCGGTAAAGGCATCCAGGAAGAAGAGTATGGCGCTCACGACTAACACGCCACGTAAAGCACCAAACACGATTCCAAATACGCGATCGGTGCCCGACAACCCAGTGCGCTGCACTAGTTCGCCTAAAATATAGTTTAGCAATCCGCCTAAAAGCAACGTAGAGAAAAATAATATGGCTATCGCTGCTGCATTTCTTAAAAGGGGTTCTGAAATGTTGGTAAGGTAGGAGGCTAAATAGGGGTAAAATAAACTGGAGACAAAAAACGCGGCGGCCCATACGGCTAACGACATTGACTCTTTAACAAAGCCACGCACTAAACCAATTATGGTGGACAGTGCAATAATGCCGGCAATGGCGTAATCAACCCAGATCATAATAACCACTAGTCGTTTATTTGGGGCGCATTCTAACGGAGCGAGGCACTAAATACCAGATCATTTTGTCACTTGGAATTGAGTGATACGCCCTTTTAAGTTAGTGAGCTTTTGCAACTGGGGGAGTTGCTTTTCCAAGGTTGCCTTATCCAATTCAGGCCCCACTAACACTTTCGTCAACTCGCCATTTGGGGTCTTCACCGGGCGGGTAAATACATTAAAACCGGCGTCTTTAAGCTTTTTGCTCAAGGCATCCACGCTTCCTTGGCGAGAGAAGGCCCCCAACTGCACCACATAAGCCATTTCTTTTAACGCACTCTGTTGCGGGCGCGTCAATGGCTCATCTTTGACCAGGGTGTTAACCGTGACCGTATCATTGCTCTCGGTAACCTGCTGCGCACTTTGTTCATCACCCCCGCTTTGAGTTTCACCACGTTGTTGCAACTTATCGTCATCGGCCGCCAGCTCTTCGCTTTTGGCATCAGCAGGCAGTGGTGCGCTATCGGCTTTTTCCGATAACGCTTCTTGCAGGTCAATAGATTTAAACTCAGGGCGCTCTGGGATGGCTTTAAACCCTTCTTTGTAGCGCACTTTATCGCCATCAAGGATATTGGGAATAAAAACGACCGCAGCGACGACGACAATAATGGTTCCCACTAAGCGGTTTATAAACCCTGAGTTCACTGTTACGCCCTCTCGTTATCAAAAAAGGTGATTGCTTGTGCTACAGTGTAAAACGATCCGAATATAATCAAAAGGCTTTGCGCACAAAGTTGTGGTAAAACAGCGCGCATTGCGTCACTGACCTGCTCATATGTTCCTTCAACCTTGACAGACTGTGTCATTTTGGCTGTTAATTGCTGTGCACTCAACCCGCGCGGATTATCTAATCCAGCTACGTGCCAATGAGTAACCACCGGTGCCATCGCGGTAATCACGTCGGCATGCTCTTTATCACCCAGCATGCCGATAATGGCATGTATTGTCTTACCCTGTGCCTGAAGGCTCTGTAAACGTGTGGCTAAATAACGAGCTGATTCTCGGTTATGGGCCACATCAGTATAGACCAAGGGCTCCTTACTCAGTTGTTGAAAGCGCCCTTTCACCTGAAGTTGTTTCAAACAATCAGCTATGTCTGTTACCGCCGGCAATAAATCCAGTTTTGCTAACACACTCAATGCGGTAGCGGCATTTTGCGCCGGAATAGCGGGTTTAGCAAAGGTCAGCGACAGCTTGCCCATCTGCCAGTTGAAGGTGGCTTCATCTTCAGTAAAAATAAAGTCGCGCTTAGACAGGCACAAATCGGCATTAATTTGCTCGCCATAATCCACCACGGTGTGGGGGATATCTAAGTCACCCACCACTGCGGGTACGTTGCTACGAAAAACCCCCGCCTTATCATAACCGACCAGTTCACGGGTATCACCGAGGTACTCTTTATGATCGAGATCGACGGTAGTGATCACGCTCGCGACTGGATTAACTATATTGGTGGCGTCGTAACGTCCCCCAAGCCCTACTTCCAAGAGCACATAATCCACCGCTTCGCGTTTAAAAATTGCCAGCGCTGCCAAGGTGCCATATTCAAAATAGGTAAGTGGCACATCGCCTCGTCCTTGCTCGAGACTGTTAAAGGCATCAACATGGTATTGATCGTCAAGCTCGGCGCCATTGATGCGGACCCGCTCGTTATAGCGAATAAGATGAGGAGAGGCATAGGTGCCCACGGAATATCCTTGGCTCAGTAATAGCTTTTCCAAGCATTGTGCGGTGGTGCCTTTACCATTGGTGCCGGCAATTAAAATTACTTTGCTAGGGGTATGAACAAGGCCCATCTTATCGGCAACGTTCTGCACGCGCTCAAGGCCCATTTCGATGTTAGCAGGATGGATTTGCTCTAAATAACAAAGCCAATCATCAAGGCTTGACGATTGGCTCGGTATGGAATCTGACATAGGTTGTAAGTTTCTAGGTTACCGAGAAATTTACGCTACTCTATGCTCTTGTTCGGTAGAAGGCAAGTTCATTAGCTTAGCCAGTAAACGCGCCACAGTGTCACGCATTTCGCGGCGATCAACGATCATGTCGATAGCACCATGCTCTAATAAGAACTCACTGCGCTGAAAGCCCTCTGGGAGAGTTTCACGTACTGTTTGCTCAATAACTCGTGGGCCGGCAAATCCAATAAGCGCTTTGGGCTCAGCAATATTCACATCACCTAGCATAGCTAAAGAAGCCGATACACCCCCCATTGTTGGGTCAGTCAGTACGGAAATAAAAGGCAGCCCTTTTTCACTCATTTTTGCTAATGCAGCACTGGTTTTAGCCATTTGCATCAACGACATCAATGCTTCTTGCATGCGAGCACCGCCTGATGCAGAAAAGCACACCAACGGCATATTATGCTCTAAGCACACATTGACAGCTTCAACGAAGCGGGCGCCAACAACAGAGCCCATTGAGCCACCCATATAGGCAAACTCAAACGATACCGCCGCAACAGGAATGCCTTTAAGCTGCCCTTTCATAGCAACTAAGGCGTCTTTCTCGCCACTACTTTTGTTCGCAGCGCTGATGCGGTCTGAATATTTTTTTGAGTCTTTAAACTTCAGTACATCTTTTGGCTCATGCTGCTCACCGAGCTCGGCGCGCCCAGCGTCATCGAGAAATAGCTCTAAACGTTTACGGGCGCTGATACGCATGTGGTGATCACATTTCGGGCATACGTTCATGGCTTTTTCTAATTCTGCTTTGTACAGAATCGAATCGCACGACGTACACTTAGCCCACACCCCTTCTGGAATTTCTTTCTTGCCAGAAGATTTTGTGGTTTTTGGTAAGATTTTTTCTAACCAGCTCATTGGCAACTCTCTTAATGCTTGTCAGGACCGGGGCGGATTGAGCACCCCAAAATTAGCCGATAAATTAGCACAATTAAAACATGAAATTAGTTGCTTAGATATAAAAAACTGGTCGGTGTAGTCCATTTACACCTACCATTCACCCCTTTTTATTAGCTCTTTGGAGGCTCGTTATCGGGTAAAAAAAGCGGTCCCAGTGGCGTGCTGGGAATTTGCCACTGCTCCGGATAGTCTACGTCCACCAAATATAAACCATTAGGCTTAGCGGTTGCACTGGCTTGGGTGCGGTCTTTAATAGCCAATAAATGCTGCATCCATTGCGGCTCTTGCTCACCAACCCCAATGTCCATCAAGCATCCGGTAATGTTGCGCACCATATGGTGCAAAAAGGCATTGGCCTTAATATCAACAACAATGTAATCGCCGACGCGCTCGACAAATAAATGGTGGATATTACGAAATGGCGTGTTGGACTGGCAATGCACCGCCCGAAACGAGGTGAAATCTTGCTCACCGAGCATATACGCACAGGCCGCTTGCATGCGTGTTTCATCCAGCGGGTGATGATAATGAGTCACCCCAGAGCGCAAAATCCCTGGCCGATAGGGGTGATTATAAATCACATAACGATAACGTCGTGCGGTGGCACTAAAACGGGCATGAAAATCATCAGCGGTTGGCATTGCATAGCGCACGGCGATGTCATCAGGCAACTGCGAGTTCATACCTAAGGTAAAAGCGCCCATATCACGCTCAGCATGGGTATCAAAGTGCACAACCTGACCGGTGGCATGAACGCCGGCGTCGGTACGCCCTGCACAAGTAATATCCACGGGGTGATTACAAATACGAGACAACGCAGTTTCAATTTCCGCTTGGATACTGCTGACATGAGATTGACGCTGCCAGCCACTGTAGCGGGCACCATTGTATTCGATTCCTAAAGCGACGCGCATTGATACTCTTAGCTCAATAAAATTTTCGGCATTTTAAACGCTCTGCGGGCAAATAGCTAATGCTGAGGGTAATGAGGCTCCCGAAGGACGTAAGCTTGCCCATAGACAAGCAGTTAATACAAAAAATGCGCAGACACTTTGCCTGCGCATTTATCATCTCGCGGCTGAGCTTAGCACGCTAGCGTTTCAGACGCTCCTGCAAGGCTTGCGCCTCTTTATGGAGCGACTGCGGGCCATTATCAAGCACGTCTTGTAGCGCCTCGAGGGCTGAATCAACATCATCAATTTCGATATAAGCCCTCGCTAAATCCAATTTAGCGCTAAAACCGCCGTCTTCACTATCAACATCGGTCTTTTGCGAGTCGTCGAGCATGTCATCAAACTCACCCAAGCCCACATCCATATCGACTTCATCATAGGGTTCGTTATCAGGCTCTGAGTCATCACTCTGCTCGAGCAGGTCATCAATATCAAGATAGTCCGGCTCTGCTGCACCACTGTCGTCTTCGTTCGCGTCTGCGACCGCGTCATCATCCGCGTCAAAGTCACTATCGGCGAGCAAACTCTGCAGATCAAGGTCGTTATCTTGCGGTTCACCGATCACATCTTCATCTGGCTCAGCAAGTTCGTTGAGCAAAGCATCAAAATCGGTCTGCGTTAAATCAGCAAGGAAATCCTCATCGAGCTGACTGTCGTCGAGTTGTTCGTCACCATCGATATCGTCATCTAGAGAGTCATCCATCAGTGCGCTTAACTCATCGTCAAGGTCACCATCCAAATCACTGGAGAGATCGAGCTCTTCATCTCCCTCTTGAGCCATCGCTTCGCTGAGTTGCTGCTCAGCTTCGCTACTAAATGGCTCGTCGAGTTCAAGCTCGGGATAGTCATCTAGCTGCTGGCTAGGATGTTCAACATCCCCCATTTGGGGCTCTTGAGAGCTAACAGGCTCAACGTCCGATGCATCTTCGTCTTCAAGTAGCGGATCGTCGCCTAAGTCAAGTTCGAGATCAGGCTCATCAAAATCAGCAAAATCTGCTTCAAGTAGCTCTTGGTCAGCACTTGCGTCAATTAAATTTTCATCACTCTCATCCGGTTGCGCTTGCTCTTCTATTTCTAGCTCTGGTGCATCAGCAAGTAAGTCATCACCATCGAGGTCATCATCTTCTTCCAGCGCAAGCTCTAGCTCCGGCTCAGCGTCTCCCTCTTCATCTGCCGCTTGCTCGTCGCCAGGAGCATCATCAAGGAGATCGTTGCCGTCTAAGTCGTCATCTTCTTCCAGTGCGAGTTCTGGCTCCGGCTCAACGCCATCCTCTTCATCATGTGTCTGCTCATCGCCAGGAGCATCATCAAGGAGATCGTCGCCGTCTAATTCGTCATCCTCTTCCAGCGCGAGTTCGGGCTCCGGTTCAACGTCACCCTCTTCATCAGCCACTTGCTCATTGCCAGGAGCATCATCAAGGAGATCGTCACCATCTAATTCGTCATCTTCTTCCAGCGCGAGCTCTGGCT
>NZ_BCAI01000021.1:0-45218 GCF_001293805.1 Pseudoalteromonas sp. SW0106-04
TTACGCTCCAGTATCATCTCAAAGGCCTGAAATATATAGTAAAAAATCAATTTTAGCCTGTTTTTATGTACAGTAAATAGAGTGGTTTTTCCCGATTTTTAAGTTGCTATAAATCAATATGTTAGAGTCTATATTGAAACTAGTAACTATTTTAGTGTACTTTTTAGTTAGTTCTCTTTTTCAAATTTGTAGTTGAGTAGAAACTCGATTTAAGCGTTACTAAATTAGCATTAATTTCGAGTTCTATGGCTGTATTCCGTCAGTCGATTCAAAGTCGTTTGTCACCAATAAATGGAGTTTTTATGGTCACCGAAGCATATCAAAAAGGTAGGAAAGCTAAGTCCTACAGCGATAACCCTTACGATAAAAATTCAGGGCAGTACGATGACTTTGAGAGGGGATTTACGCAAAAACTGAAACGCATGCCGGCTCAAGCATTCACTTGCGAATCAGGTCCGATAGGCGGTGACCCGGACAGACCTGAAAGAGACAGTTTGAAAGGGAGCAGATTTGTTGATGAAAAGCCTAAGCCTCACACTAACTCTTATGCAGAAGCTCGTAAAAAATAAATACATTGGCAGCACATATAAAATGTGCATGTAACTGGAAGAGATTATTTGAATTGTCGTCTTTCCGAATTTAGGTTTTTAGAATTAGTATCTGTAAATACTTCTTGTATGCACATGGTTAGGCCAGAACAAACCTCCAAACAACTCTGATATCTCTCGTAATGCTTCAGCTAATTCATAGGATTTAATTACTTTAATTGACTCAAGGTAGTAAAGCATAAAAATGACATCTCCAATTACCTTAAACTGCTTATCCTCATTATTAATCTTTTCTTTTTCCAATATCTTGCTAAACCCAAATTCGGCCAAAGTATTGTGGACATCTATCAGTGCGGACACTTCGTAGTCAAAGTCTTCTTGGTCGTTAGAAAGATGTGGATATTTTTCTTTGTAGCTTCTAATTTGTTTTACAAAACAACTAAAGGAGGTGTAGTGATTCCCCTCCCAACCTTTAAGGCTATGTGGCCACCGCGCATCATGGCAAGTTACACCTTCATCTGGGTCATTTTCAGGAAATACATTTTTGTAAATTCTTCTTTTGTCTAAATAAACATTTGGCTTCTCTTCATGCTTGTTAGTTAAACTAGTAGTTATCCGGTCAAGCTCTTCCTCAAATATTTTTATATGCTCATAATAAATCTTAATATTCTCCCTTCTCTGGCTTGTGATGAACTGTCGATTGGCCAAGTCGAATTGGAGCTCTGCCATTATAGTCTGCTTATTGGCCCGCATTTGTTGAAGATCTAGCTGTTTCGCTCTATGGTTAAACCCAAGCATTCCAGTAATCGCAGCTATTATTCCAAAGGAGCCTAAGGTCACTGAAAAAGTATCCTTTATTGTAGACCATGCACTTGGTAGGGATGGGTTCCATACCATTAAGTCTCTAGTTGCCAACAACTGCAAAATAAATAGCAAAAGCGGCAATAAAATAGCAGCAGTAAAACTGCAATTATAAACGTGCTTAGCCTCTTCCACCTCCACTTCTTTTTCAAGAATGGAATTTGTAACACTTTGAAGATCACTTTCAAGCCTTTGTTTAAAGCTATCAGGTGCGGTTATCCCTTGAATCAGGCTTGAAGGAGAAAGTTGAGGCTTATTCATATTTTCAATTTTCTTATAGGCTATGTACATGCTTCTAATAACTTGTAAGGGTAGGGTACAGCCTCTCTGTCAATATCTTGAATCCATGCCTCACATAATGAAGCCGAAATAATTTTTTCTTGAATAGAATAAAAGCGTTCAGCGTCCGCTTCAGCACTTTTCCTATCCAAATTAAACCCGCAATGATAGATACATGCGCTAAAAGCTCGCTGCAATAGCCTTATACCAGTATGTCCTCTACAAACTTTCCAATAGATTTCGTCCGAGGACGATTTTAGCAATTCTTGGTAATAGTAAGACTTTCCAAGCCAATCATTGAAATTGCACTCTAGGTTTTGAAAGGCTTTTTTCACTAAATCTTGGTCCATTCTATTAGGGTCTATTCCTCCTTTTTCTAGGCAAATTGTTGTCCAATGAACCAAGGACTCAATCTTTCTGAAAGGAAGTTTAATGTCTTTTGCTGCGAGACATAAGCTGGAAAAGGAAACGAGAAAATTTAAGTAATGTTGCCTAAATAGGTATTCAGCTTCATTCTTAAAAATGGAATCAGTATGGTATCGAAACCCAGTAATTAAAGTGTGTGGAGAAAAAAAATAATTTTCTAGGGAGTGGCCGGAAGTATAATACTTCCCATCAATCCCTTGATCCTCGAGAACATCTTGAATCAGATCTTCAAAAACAAAGAAGCTGTACTCCCTATCACATAAATAAAGGACATTCTTAAAATCGGCACTTTGCCTGCAATGTTCGTGCAACATCTCTATTTTTAGTCTATTGTTCTTTTTTGCATCGCCTTGACCATGAAAATCATGTGCTGACTTTATTAGGGTTTTATGGTTTAACTTCCGTTTATGTAAGAGTTGATTTAAGTGAACCTTATCATCAGGACCTTCAACGACTATGTGTATTTTCTTACTCATTTTCAGCGAAGCTATAAAAGCTTTGAAGCTCACCTGGTTCATTAAATTCATTCCTTTTCCTGGCGAGAAGCTAGAGGCTCTACTTCCATCATATAGGATTCGTAATCCGCAGCGATTTGAGGTGAGTGAGTGCAAATGATAAGTTGGCAGTTGTCCATCTGCTTAGTCATTTCACCTATTAAATCTGTTTGCCAGTCGATATGTAAAGAAATTTCAGGTTCGTCAATTAGAACTACAGTATCGCTATCTAAATTGTTGACAGCCCATAGCATAGTCAATAACTGCCTTTCGCCAGATGATAACGAAACAGCAGTACATAACTTATTATCACCGGTATCAAATCCAACCCTAATATTACTTGGAGATAGTTTTCGCGCGGTTTTATCATTATTGATGCCTACATCAGCAAAGCACCTAAACGTTTTACCTGATAGAAAGTAGTTAACACTACCTATATAGTCATTGATGGGGCTGAAAAGCCGATACTTTTCTAGGTTTACCTCTTCTAACGCTTCCGAATAAACTTCCAGAGCGTTTGATAATTGAGGGTTTTCCATGCTTTGTTCGTACCTCACCTTTAAAGCCTCTTTCATCGAATTTATCTTTGAAGGTGCAAGGTCTATTGAAGAAAGGAAGTTATCAGAATGCTTTTCAAAACTATTTATGTTATCTATGATTTCGGATATCGGCTTTGTTTTTGTGTTTTCTTGTCCTATTTTCGAAAACATCCTTAGAAACGAATCTGAGAATATTTCATTCTCTTTTTCACTAAGCTCAAATGATGCTCGGAAATATTCGCTTGATAGTTGCCGTTCTACAATGCTAGGCGTGGGGTAATTTAATTGCGGAACAAATCCACCAAAAGTTCTCCGGGCGAACCGCTCCATTCTTTTTCTGTCAACAAATTTTGTTCTGGTTATCGAGGAGCTCCAAGCCTCGAGCATAGTCCTAAACGCTGGAAAATACGACGTTTCTATTTTGTGGAGACCAATCCCTTTACAAAATTTGTTTATGCGAACTTCTAAATCATGTCGCTGTTCGTGAACCTCCAAAGGGCTATCGTAAGGCCTTTCTTCCAATACTTTAATGCATTCTATTGCTTCACGCTTTGAAAAATTACAAGTCCCTCGTTGTTCTTGAGGCTTTCCGCCAGTCAGGAATATATGTTCGGAGTCAGCGTCATCATCAACCAATTTTACAATTTCAATGTAAGTATCATCTTCAAAAATAAGATTTATGTGAGAAAAATTTAAAAAGGTAAATAGCTGAAAATCGAAATTTAAAATGTTAGCAAGTATATGTAGCACTGTTGACTTGCCTGACCCGTTTATACCATGGAGTATGTTTATATCAGGATTGAAGTCAAGTCGGTAATTGTGTTTCCCGTGTAGTTCATCTACGACTAACGTTTTAACTTTTACGAAGGGGTTCATATTAGATTTTTTTTATTAAAAACTTACCTAAGTCTAACATTAACAGGATAAGTTTAAAGGAATGTATTACACGAGCATAGAAAGAAAAATTTATCCTCAGAACTTAAATGGCTGAATGATCCACCTTTATGTTTGGGACCTGTATCCAGTTGAGGTTTTTTCCGTAACTGGTATAGACCTTAGTCGACTTACTGTCTGAATGCCCCATACGTTGCTGAGGATCTGCTCCTTGTGCTTCAATAAGCCTCGCAGAAAGGCCGCGTATTTCATGATAGGTCGGTCTTTCTGCCAAGGGTAGTGTGGAGTACAATCCCAACTCATCTCGAACTTTTGAAAACTCTCGACTTATATTCCGGCTTACAACCTGAGTCACATGCCTCACTTCTTTACTGATAGGGTTTGAGTTGTTTTTTGGTAGACGATGGACTACGAAAGGTGATGCTATATTGTCTCTGCTATCGTCCACTATTTTCTTAATAGTTTCATTGATGGGAATGATCACATGAGATGCTTCGCTTTTGTGTGTTTTTTGGCGATGTATCGCTAGTTCACCGTATATCAGCCCAGTATCATCCTGCTTAGGTGTGTCATACCAAATGCAACCACAACGACCACTTTCGGGCTTTCTAAGCTTGTACTCAATTCGGGAGATTTCCAGCACTGCGTGGGTTGTTTGCATTGTTAAATCCATAGCAGTTCTTAACCAGGTAGGCGCCGCAGCTCTTATCTTTTCGAAGTGGGCTATATCTAGAGCCTTGCGCATTTTCTCTTCTTTTGGCTTTTTAATTTTAAGTGCGGCTGGGTTTGAATCCATCTCACCGATATCCTTGGCATAATCGAATACCAACTCTAAAAAGCTCAATTTTCTGTTGTACACATTATTACTGGCGCCACTATGATAAGTGTCCATATATTCCGTTACATCAGCGAGTGAGATATCACTCCCAGGCATTGTGAAAAAGGCCTTAATTCGTTGCGCATCATTTAGCCAAGTCGATCTTAGGTTTTTACCCGGGTTCTTATCTTCTAACATTCGCTCAACAATTTGGTCTACTACGTCAGCAAAGCTGGTGGACGAATCCCCCTCATCTAAGAGCTTGTCGAGTACCGTAGTACTGCGTTTGAGACGGTTGTACTCATTGGCGATAATAATTGCTTCAGCACGTACTTTGCTAATTACTTTACGCTTGCCATTTACCAGCGAGAGGACATAGCCCTTTTTCTTATTGTGGTACAAGAAAGGGGGAAGATCCCGGTTCCTATGAATGCGTTTTCTTGGGGCCATGCTAACTATTCACTGCTAATTGAAGTGCAATATCCTTTGCTTTGGCTCTGGTACCAGGCTTTTGATCTTCATAGATGTAAACCTGTTGCCCTGGGCCTACTAATTCACCATCGATATAACTACAGGTTACCCAATCTCTGATAGCTTGATAACTTGGTTCAGACCCCTCAGCGAAGTATAACTTTGCCCAGGCTCTGGCTTTTATTAGCTTTCTATTTTCCTTTTTCATCTTTCTTATCCTAGTCAGAACATCAAGTAGGCCACGATCAGGACTAAAAGCCAAAATGGGAGGCTGATTGTCAGGGCTGTTTTTGGTTGCCTGTTTGCAAGAAAAAAAGCACCTATATATATGGCCGCAATTACGAACATAGTAAGTGGAAAACTAATCAATGTTTGCCACCTCGCTTTAAATAGATGTCTCTTTGGCGGAGACTAAAGAACTTATCTAGGACAACCGCAACCAGTAATGCGACTGCGAGATTTAGTCCCAGCATGTAATGGCCAGTGAATACATTCACTAACCCCCAAACAATAAGTATTAAAAAGATACGCGCTTTCATGTGGTCTCCTGTTTATTGAACTTGGCCGTTTCGTTTCCCCAGGCATCCCAATGAGTCGCGGTAGTCCTAGCGAAGAGCTCAATGCGTGGTATATCTCCCGCTAACATAACGCATTTATCCCTGAATTCATCAGGCTTTCGACTGTGCTCACGTATAGGGTAGGAACCCACAGCTCTCACACTTCGACTGGCCACTTTAGGCTTTCCCTTTATAGCGATAAGAGCAGATTCACTTCCGGCTCGAGTCCAGAATCCCATTCCAAAATGAGGCAAGTGATTTTTGGTAAGCTTATTCCATACAAAGCCATTCATGTTCTTTAAGGTAAACCCCCAAGCACTTACAACATCGAGTGCTTCTTGGGGCATAGAGCTAACCCACCACATTACTAAAATGCAGTTATCATCGGCTACCTGATCGACTGGCAGTTGTTTCAGCTCTCTCATATCCAAAACGCCCTTATAATGCTGGGTCGCTCCAGATGTGAAACTACCCCCTGTTTTAACATTTCTAAACTTCCAAGGTGGATCAGCGTAAATAAGCTGGTATTTTTTACCTTCAGTTTTATCTAACATTTTCGGGGACCTCCTATATCTCCAACGAGGGAGCAGGGCTCGGACATTTCATTCAAATACCGCAGGTCTACAGGCACATACTCATATCGATGCCGACCTGACTTTGTTTTCACAGGGTTACCTTGAGCATTCTCAGCTGGTCGTTTGCGCATCGGTTTGAGGCCTTTGTATTGCCCAGAACGTTCTGCTAACTCTATAAACTGATCAACAGAACTAGGTGTACTTAGCTCACCACTAACGCATATAGCTTTGGCTTTTTCAAAGACCTCCTCAGTCATCTCTGCAACAGCGAGTTCATACTCTTGCTGTGTCGAGGGAGCACCTTTGCCTCTTAAGGAAGAAACTTTTTTCTCCGCTTGTGAGCGGCACTTCTTTTTACAAACACCGTATACGTAAAACATGACTAGCTCCCTAGATGCAGTTGCATAATCTTTTGTATTGAAGGCCTATAGGCGCAAAAGGGATATCATCATCAAAGTCGATAGGTGACCCTGTTGAGGATGGGTCACCCGTTTTGTTTGTATTACTATGATCGACTCCAGACAGTTTATTAGTGGAGTTTGAATGGCTCTGAGCTCCTTGTTGGCTCTGAGGCAAGCCGCCTAAAGCCTGCAATGTACCCCGATAATCTACTACTACCTCGGTGGTATATTTATCTTGCCCACTTTGGTCTGTCCATTTGCGAGTCTGTAAGCGACCTTCAATATAGACCTGAGAACCTTTTGCTAGATGGTTTCCAACGAACTCAGCCACTTTTCCAAACAGGACGACTCGATGCCATTCTGTCCGTTCTTTGGTTTGCCCAGTATTTTTATCTTTCCAGATATCGCTGGTGGCAATACTTATTCTGGTAACTGCATCTCCATTTGGGTGATAACGCGTCTCAGGGGACTGCCCTAGATTGCCTATCAGAATCACCTTATTGATACCTCTAGTCATAGCTATCCACTCCTTAAACAAACGCGGTGGCGCCTAACAGTACCCCAATAGAGATCAGAAAAATCAGGATCTCAATCAGCTCCTTACGCTCTTGTTTGCGTTTAGCCCGGGTGGTGTTGCCAACTTTTGCCATGTAATCGTTCATGGGATCCCCTTAACAAGCTCTGGTTAGACTGGGAAGGTTTTTTATTTCGTTCACCAGCTCAGTAAGTTGCTCTTCTGCATTCTTACTTTTTAAGGACACATGAAGGTGTCGAGGAGAGCGCCCCGGAGTATTGATTGCAACATCAACAGTCTTTGATGTCGGAAAGGTGTTGAAAAAGATCTGGTGCCGCTCATCTTGCTCTATACAAGCAACAGTGATTTGTCCGACTAATGATTTAGTGATTTCTGATAAGTCCATATATCCTCCAAGACAATTGTTTTCCAGAATTTGATGATGCATTATCAATCCGTACCCAATAGATGGGTGTACATCCTAGTGTTTAAGTTCACACTATGTATACTTTACATCTGAATTTTCGTTTTTGTCAATAAAACAACATTTGAAATGTGTTTGTTCTCAATTTGTATACCTATTTAAATTAGTTTACTATACGTATCTATATGAGGAGCTATGTATGAAAGTCGATGCTACAAGTACTGTAATAAAGCCTCAGCTGTCGCCAAAAGAGACTGCGGACAAGTATTCGTCCGCAACAGAAAAGAAGCTAAGCGATGATAAAGTGGACATTGGCTCTAAACCTGAAGAGCAGTCCGTCACCTATTCTGTTAACCGGAATGCACAAACAAAGTATTTTGAAGTACAGATTGGATCGGGCAGTAAAGAGCCTCCAAAATAATTGACGAAAGTATGAAGTATTATGGAACTGTTCGGATTTCTAACAGACTTGGTCTTAGATGATTTGATGCGCTATTTGACCATGGCATCGATCTTTTTTGGTTTGTGTATGGTTCAACTTCAAAGTGGCTTGTCATTTGACTCTATGTTTAGTTACGCGTGCAGGCAGCAGCGATACAGGGAAGTTAGTGCAACAATTACTTATCTTTGTGTTTTATCATTTTTTATAGCTTCTTATTTTCTGGAGGAGAAGCTTTTATGGTCATTGTTTAGTGAAGAGGCATTAGCGGATGAAAGGTTTGCAGGTCAATTATCTAAACCCGAAAGGCTCATAATCTTTTACTCGATTAAGTCTTTTAGTGAAGTTGTCTTTGCTTTCGCATTGGCATTGTTTCATAGACTAACAAGCGTCAGGCTTAGCTTTATTGCTATTCTAGTTTGCTGCTTTTCACTAGTGGTCGCTCTAGTACACTTTGTAAGAGCAATAGATAGGGCTGTTCTGGCGACAAACTTAATGGATGGCCTCTATAGCCCTTCAATCATGGCAATTAACTTGACTAGTGTCGTAGCTATGGCATTTTATGTACCTAGTTTGAGACTCGTAGAGAAAAGGAGGTCTACGCGTGAGTTTTAGCTTTCTATTCCTAACGTTAGCAGGCTTAGGGATTGTCGCAGCCGCTTACTATGTAGGACTGATCTATAGTAAAACTGATTCTGCGAGGTCAAAACGAGGGATTACAGCGCATGAACTTTTGGTTAGATACTTCAAAATAGAAAGTGTCGGCAAAAAATCACCCGATAAAGCTATTCAGCTATTTAACGAGTGGCGAACAGACTGTATTGAATATCTTCAAGAGGCAGAGCTTGAATCTCAAGATCTGGATGAACTAATTAAAGCTAGTGATGGAAAGGTTGCACAACTGACACGCGCTAGACAACAGTTTTGAGAACAGATTAGTTATTCACTGCTGGCCTTGTCGAAATCTATCAGATCATTAACAGGTTGGTCACCAATTTCTTTTAACAGTTCGTTGCTTAATATGTCCACTAGAACATCTGCACTTTGCTTATATTCGACCCAATCCATTTGGGCGAACCTGGTTACCCAAGAACTAATGGTATGTTTTAAAACGGTTTCAAGTTGAGTTGTGTTTACTGATGTATTAACCCCCAAAAGGGTATTAGGATCAGTATCAAGAAACTTACAGAGTTGTAGGAATTGGTCAAGATTAATAGATCGTTGCCCATTTAAATAGTGACTAACAGTACTTTTACTACTGACGCCCAACGTTTCCATCAAGTCTTCTTGCTTAAGCCCCTTTTCGGAGAGAAGGCTTTTTGCATTTAAGCCCCAAGTCGGCTTTCCACTCATCAAGTTATCCGGTAGTGAACTTTACTGTCGTAAGAATACAAGATGTATGCTTTTGCAACAACAGTTTCCAAAAATAATTTCAAAGTTGACATACTATAGAAATGGAGTATACATTAGGTGAACTTTTAAGTTTGGAGTTCACATTGAGATACAATCAACATCTATCTTCATTTTACTCGAATCTTCGCAGATCTGAGAAAGGACAGTTCAAAGCTTTGCTCTCTGAAAGGCTAGGAGTCTCTTTGTATACCGCAAGATCATATGTTTTGGGTCATCGTCGGCTTAGGCTTATGCAGTTAAAGCGTGTCGAACAAGTAACCAAAGGAGCGCTTAAATATTCCGAACTTTTAGCTGAACTAGAAGTATCTATGAAGAAGAAAGGAAAGTAGCGCGGCTTACTGGGTAAGCCGCATGTAAAAGAAAACCCGCATCAGCTTTGGTCGGCAGGATAGCGGGTTAACAATCACGGAGTTAATTATGAGTAACACAGCAGAAGTTGTCAATTTTCCTTCTATTGGGCAGGGGGCAGCAACGTATGGGTCAGGTGAGTATGTGAAAGCGGATTTAGAAAAAGGTTACGACCGACTTGCACAAAAGCTTACTGACACCCTAGCAAGGCCTCCAGTGAAGTTATGTGCAAGAGAGTATCAGATCATTTTTGCAGTGATTGGCAAGACCTACCGTTGGCACAAAAAGACAGATTGGATATCTAACTCACAATTAAGTGACCTAACTGGAATAGGGGTCTCTAATATTGGAAAGTTGATCAAGGGGCTGGTGGCTAAAAAGATACTAGTCCGCTATGGAAAGGAGACTGGGATAAACCCTGTTGTGTCAGACTGGACTGAGCCAACGGTTAGTCGAAAAGAACGAGAAGCTAGTCAAAAACGACTAGTCGAAAATGACGACAAAACTAGTCAAAACCGACTAGCAGAGTCGTCAAAAACGACTAAAAAATTAGTCAAAACTGACCCCCACAAAAGAAAAGAAACTAATACAAAAGATAATAATAAAAAACAAAGCAAAAAAACCTTGTCGGATACCTTGGATTTTTCCTGTTGGCCAGCAATGCCTAACGATCAAACTCTGAATGATTGGCTAGCAATGCGTAAACGACTCAAAGCCAATGTAACACAGACTGTGGTTAACCGATTTGCCAAGCAGCTGCGTCTAGCGGTCCAGAATGGATTAACAGTGGATGATTGTCTGGGCGAGTGCGTTGTTCGAAACTGGCGAGGTTTCGAATATGCCTGGGTAGCTAAACATTCAAATATAGCGCCCGGGTATCACAATCCACAGAATACGATGCAGGAGCTTCAGCAGCTCAATGAACAGCTAGGCTATGTCCCAATGCTTGGCGACGATCAGGAGGTGTAACCATGGAACGTTTAACGAATTACTCAAGTGATACGCTCAAGGCTCTCGCTGGTACTTTCATCTCCAGTGTTTTGCCAGCTATGGCTGCTGCACACCCATCAGCTGACTTTAATTGGCGTGGTAACACACAGGCCTTCGCCCAAGAATATGCGAAAGCATTGATAGGTACTGGTTGTACTGGGCGCCATATCCGAGAAGCTGTCGATGCAATGAAGGTTCGCTCAGCATATGAAAAACAGCCGCCGAATGCTCAAGAGTTCAAGATACTCTGCTTACAAGCCAAAGGGATGCCGACCATCGATGAGTGCATTGATGAAATAGATCGTCAACGTAGAGAGCACTACGGCAAACGTCACAAAGAATGGTCTTCACCTTTTGTTTATTGGTTAAACGTAAGTGTTGCGGCGCCACGGCGAATTATGAGTGAGGCCCAATGGCGGAAGTTAGTTCGGCGGAAGTATTCCGAACTAGCTGAAGTCTATGCTCGCAACGAAATAAGAGATATTCCGGTGCCGGTAGAATGCAAACTTGAACCTCCTTACATGCGTTATCTAACACAGGGGTCAGCGTTGTGAACATTAGTCATCTTAAAGACCACCAGCAGGTAGCCGTAAGGAAGTCATTTTGAAAATTTACAATATAACTCCAATGGGGAAGCCCAGAATGAGCCAGCGAGACAAGTGGAAGAAACGACCTGTAGTTGTGCGCTACTTTGCTTATAAGGACCAATGCCGCTTACAAGGTGTAGCTTTACCCACCCATGGGTACCACATCACCTTCGTGCTTCCTATGCCTAAATCTTGGAGTAAGAAGAAACGTATGAACATGCTCGGCCAGCCTCATTTAAACAAGCCAGACAAGGACAATCTGGAAAAGGCGTTGCTTGATGCTATCTTCGAGGAGGACTCAGTCGTATGGGATGGGCGCGTTACGAAGCTTTGGGGTGAAGAAGGGCAAATTATTGTAGGGGAATGTTAATGAGAAAGGTGACGATACAAGCGGAAATGCTCACCCTGTTGTGTGAACTGGAGATAATCTTATGATGTCAGTACAAGCGCTATATACTCGGCAAACCCCTAAGTGTATTAATGGTGAGCCATTGTCTTCTGGACCGAGCCTGATTGGTTATGACGAAGTTTTAGCGATCATTGGTCAGGTCCAGTCAAAATACCACGTTGGCTCAACGGTGCTTGATGCACAGATCACTCAAAATAAACAAGCCGCAGACTCCCTTCGTCAGGCAATAACCGCCTCGTTGAGCCAGCAAATAGATTCAGATTTAGCTAAGTCACTTGCAAATGCTGCCGTTATTGAAGTCTGTGAATCCCCCGTTTGTTCTCGGTGTAAGGGAACAGGTCAGTTAGAAAAGAAAGGCGAGGGTATTGTCCAATGCACTAAGTGCCATGGTGTGGGTAACCATATACCAAGTCAAAGAGCGTTGCATGCGTTGGTTATGGGCCAATTGCCCAAAGACATGCGAATGGGGCGCCAGAAGTTCTTAAAAGATTATTATGACCAATACATGCTGGTGGTTGACCGATTGTATAGAGAGTCCAGCAACGCAAGCTCTTTTGCTAAGGAGATCCTTTCTAAATGTTACTTTTGAATTAGCATTCATTAGAGGTTGCAATTGGTCTTACTTTCTTGCAAAGCTTTGTTTTGGGCTCAATAATGACCGAACTAAAACTCAAAGGAGCTAAGCTAATACAGATCTTGAGCTCCCCAAAACAATAGGATGACATTAACGATGGAGCTGCTTAGTGGAGGGAAATCACTGGAAAGAAGACTTACAAGCCTTTGCAAAAAATACGACAATATTTCTTTAGCTGTTGCCTGGGCTAGCGCAGGAACCAAGGCGTTTGAGTCTCTCGTTAATAATAAACACAAAATTAAAAATTGTGTAATTGGAACACATTTCTATCAGACTCACCCTGAAGTTCTGGAAAAATTCGTTGGTTTTGAAGCATGTCGCTTCGTATTGCAACCCGAGGGGGTATTCCACCCTAAAGCCTTCCTCTTTTGGTCAGACAATAAATGGGAACTTTTAATTGGCAGCGCAAACTTAACTAAAGGTGCATTGAGTAAAAACTCCGAGTTATTAGTTCACATCACTTCTCATGACGCTAGCCCAGAAATGAAGTATACAGCGGAACAAATCATAGAGGAGTTTTGGTCAGAAGGTGAGGTTGTAACGCGAGAAAAAGCAGTAGCTTACAGAGCCATATGGCAGACGCAGCAGCGAACGCTTAAGCGTATTTCAGGCACTTATCGACAATCACGACAGAGTACATCCCCAATAAATACAGCAATAATGACTATGCCCTGGAATGAGTACTTTGCTAGTGTGAAATTAGACCCCCACCATGGTTTCGAGGAGCGGTGTGACCTATTGGAGTTTGTGAATGAGCGCTTTTCTGCACGGGACAGTTTTGCTGAGTTATCACTTGATGAGCGGCGAACGATCGCAGGGTTGAGAAATAAACTTCATCCATTATGGGGTTGGTTTGGAGCGATGGATGTAGCTGCTAGGTTCGCTCAAAAAGTTAAAAATAATGACCAATTTATTGCCGAAGCAATAGACCAAATTCCGCTTGGCGGTATAGTCAGTCGAGCTGAGTATGATGCTTACATTGATAGCTTTATGCGAGCGTTTCCAAATGGAGGTGCTGCTATTGGTGTGACAAGCCGTCTGCTTGCGCTTAAAAGGCCAGACCAATTTGTATGCCTAGATTCAAAAAATCAAGATTCTATTTGTGATGCCTTGAATATTAAGCGCAGTGGGATGACATTTGATAGGTATTGGGATGATGTTATTTGTAGAATAATGGACTCCGCTTGGTGGAACGCACCTAAGCCAGAGGATCAGAAAGAGGCTCGTGTCTGGTCTGGAAGAGTAGCGATGCTTGATGCCATTTATTACCAACCGTGAACTATCTCCCGGTACAGATATATACGAAATGCAATTAGGCTGCGAAATATTTAGTCTCTTCAAGATGCTATAGAACGAGCACTAGGTGGCATTATTTATATTGCTTAGTTAGAACAACGTTGCTGAAACAGCAACGAGGCATACCAGAAACAAGGAGTGTTTTTCATCGATACAATACTTAAGAACCTAACGGACCCGGCCTGGTGGTTTACAGGCATATTCTTTGCTCTGTTGATTAAGTGTGCTCCGAAATTTTGGAAGTACTCTCTTTCGCTGCTAAAAAAATTTTTGCGGAACAAATACGCAAAATATAAACGAATTGTGAAGAATGGTCGGCACAATATCGCAGCAGTTAACTATCAGTCAGTTAAGTCTCAAGCATATTTCGTAATGTTCTTAATTACAGTGGCACTGTATCTCATATGGTATGCGGCTGGGCCACTTCGAGAAATTCAGCAGGCGAGTTTGGTCATTTTTATTATTTGTATTGTTCCAATGTATGTGGTCCAAGTTTTTTGGTTGATCCAAGACAATTTAGCTAGATACCTGGTCAAGGAATACCACAAATTGCAGGTAACGCGAACGCGGCGCTTAACAAGTGACTCCTGATTGCATCATTGTATGTGTTATCCCTACTTTTAAAGGGAGTGTGCCTTGCAACTGTGGACTGATATTTTTCGTAAATTAATGGAGTTCTAAAGTAATATGGAAAAAGTATGGGTAAGTCCAGATTGCTTCGAAGTTGAAGCTTATTCTGAACTTGGAACTGAGTTACCTAAAGCTGATGCTAAACGAGCTCTGGATATTTGGGAACATGCTCGTCACTGTCTTGAACGAGAAAACCTCTCTGAATTCGATCGGTCTGACACTATTGCTTGGTTAAAACGGGCCTTGAACCAAAGACTAAAACTTATTGAGCAATACTATTCACTCAAGAAATTTGCTTTGCCTACCTCACCAAAAGGCTACTTAGAGTATCTTGAAACACTTAATGTTGTACGTCCTTTCATGCTAAAAACCCTAATGCTCTTACGTAATGATATAGAGCATAAAGACGCTGTACCGCCAACTGTGGAGCGTTGTTTGGAGCTATTAGACTTGGTCTGGTATTTTATTCGCTCTACAGATGAACTAGTGAAGAATCAGAAGTACTCTATAGTATTTCAAAAGTCATATAACACAACAGAAGAGTCACCTTATTGGCTATCTGTGGGGTTAAACTTTAGTAAACCATATTCGATTAAGGTATCTGGTTGGGTCGAGTCAAAAAAATATAGGTGCGAACATAAAGCGGGCTGGTTGGAAGTTACGGTTAAAGACGTAGGAACTAAAAATCAGCGTTGGCCTGACCCTAAAAATCATTCAGATAAAAACAGTAATGACTTATGGGTGAGTGGCGAACTGACCCCTCTACCTGAAGAGGCTTTCAATATTATAAGGGCGGCTATAAACGCTAGCTAGCAGACCTTTAAGGGTTATCCGTTTTCCACTGCCAGATCCTAACAAATCGAAAAAGGTTGTGCTGGATAAAGATAAGGTCTGGTGACTTAGATTTACTGTTAAAACTTTAATCTGGGCTTAAATAATTATCCTTATGCTATTTTATGATTTATGCGCCTGACTTCTTTTGAATTGATGGTAAATATTCGTAAATTGTGATTGAGGAGCGTTATATAGTATTAATTTGTCTAGCCGTTTCTTTTGGCGATTATTTAACAAAGAGTAAGCTTCACGGTCCAAAACTGTATAGCTTTGACTGGTAAAATCGCTCCGCTCTCCCACCGCTGGCTTTCTTAGTAATGTTTCATATATTTCTAAACGAAATTTATTTCTTGGAACATTTAGTAATTTAATCAAAGCTTTGTGTAATGCGATGTTTTTCTCATATTCTTCTGTGTTTTTATTTAGCAGACTAGGTCGGACTATTTCTAAAAAGCATGCAGCTCTATTGGCATCTTCGAATATGAAGGCCACCTTTTGTTTGTTGATGGTGTTCGAAATAAAAATTTTCTCTACTTCCGCCTTGAGTACTTCTTTGACTGTCTTTTTATTTTTTGTTCTTTCAAAAAGAATCATTAAATATGTAAATGAGTTTTCGAAGGCCCATTCAACATGAGCTGATAAAGAACTATATTTAAAGTTTATAAAGCTTACTATTAGGATTAAAGAGGTTGCTACATCTAATGAGTTATTACCCTGAGTACCTGTAGAATCCATCAGTTTTAGTGGAAATTCTGATTTCTTCTGAGCAAAAGCAAGAACTTCTGGCCAAAATTCGGAAGTGAAAAAACTACTTTTTGCGCTTTGAATATGTCCTACATGACTTACGAAACTAGGGTCTCCGACCATCCTGTCTATGAATGAATCAATATTGGCATCGACCTTTTTGCTCTGGAAATCTAACATCCTAGAAAATAGAGCTTGGTCACTGAACTCTAAATCATTCAAATAGCCTGGGGTTAGGTATATTTTCCAATAGTTTTTTAACCCGGAGCGTGCCACAGACTGAAGCCTAAGAGTGCTTTCTGTGGAGTTAGTATCAGACCATTGAGGGAAAATGTATTCGACTATTTTTTTTAATTTTATTCTATTAAGTCCATTGCTCTCTACTTCTAAGCCTTCCCATAGAGTGTCTAAGTCTGCTTCATCTTCATGGTTACCTTTTATTAGGCATTCAATGTTATTGCATATAAATTCATGTGCTATTGGGGCAGATACTTCTAGGATAGTTAGGAGCAATAAGTCATCGTAGTTTAACTCCCCTTTTAGTTCATGCCATTTTGTCCTCATGGTTCGCTCAATAGTTGCGTAATCTCTGGCTGATGAGATCAGTGATGATGCGTATGCGAAAATATCGTTAATAAAGACAGTCGGAATGGGACTCTGTTTAAATTGCTGTCTATTGGGCAGTCCCCAAGAGTGGTTATTTGCTTCATAGAATAGAGTTATTTCTGGGCTCCTCAATGTAGCCGTCAATCTCTTCAGCTGTTCCTTAAAGTCGAGCGCAGGCAACTCTAACTTGTAGTCTGTTACTCTAGAAATAATCTCATTCGCCTTTTCTCCATATCCAATGGTAAATATGAAGCTCAAATTCATCAATGATTTCAAGTTGTCGAGAAGTGGTCCTAAAGAGTTCACGGCAGCAGCAATGTCGTTATTTCTATCCATATCCTCTATAAAGATGCACACCTTAAGATTGCTTTCGCGAAGCAAGGAATCCAAGCGGGCTAATTGTGTCGCTGGTGACGATTCGGAGCTAAGGAAATACGATATTATTTTAGTCGAGTGGTGAATATCCTTGAATGCATGTAAATACTGCTCAGGTAAGTTTTGTACGCTTGAAGTTTCAATGTGTTTACTCAGTTCAGAAACCACATCTTGAAGAAGTAAGCCCTGTATATTAGCTGTATTGTCTGCTTTACCCCAAGCGTCAAAACTTACACAAACCCAATTTTCAGAGGAAAGTTCGTTTCTTTTGCCAAGTTTTTCCTGTAGCAAATTTAGAGTACTCGTTTTGCCAGCTCCGAAACCACCGACTAAGGCTATCCTGCGAAGCTCTCCCGTTGCTCCATTGTGACCAATGAGTTTCTCCATAAGATTATTTGCTATCGGCTCCCTCTGAAACTTGTCGTCAAGTACAGACGTGATTGGCGTTTCAGTGCTTGAATCAATGCTTCTCTTATACTTGCTATGTTTGTGTGTATAGGATGGGTGCTGAATTAAAGCTCTTAGATATTTAAAGAGCCATTGGAAACGTTCATTAAATTTTCCTATACAAATACCTAGATAGAGAAGTGTTAATACAAACGCTAAGTTAGTAGTCGTCTCTAGCCAATCTGTTTTATCTAGTTGGTATCTAACAATAAAAATGATAGTAACTAAGAGAGTCGAAGCCCTAACAACCGACCAACCTTTTTGCCCTTCTACTTTTAAACCACTTATATCCACATCAAAGTAATAAGAGCCAGTGGATATCAGAATTTGGCCTATTATAGCTCCGGCAAGGAGAACTAGAGCATTCTGAGCGAGGAAGGGGAGTTGGTTAAAATAAAGTAGGTATTGTTTATAGAGCTCTACAGCATTGTCTATCGAGCCAAAAATTACAAAAAGCAATAATGATATTGCAGTGTAAAGAGTAATACTTGTTAATTGGCGCTTTGAAGGTTTAGAGATGTTCATTTTCTTAGATTTTTTTCTATTTTCTTAGCGGATAAGATAGGAAAAACTTGAGAGATGACAAAAATTCCAGACATCACGAACATAGTTCCAGCAATCATGCCGGTAAATAGCTCTAAAATTTCTGTAACGCCATAAATCAAAGCCAATAATAGAGCGCCTGAGAACATAAGAAAGCTACCAGCTATAGCGTTATACCAAAAGAAGAACTTATCAAAACTGTTTAGGCGAACCTTTAATTTCCCATTCTCGACTTTTAAGTGTCCATTAGCTTTAACAAACTGCCCAAAAGTGATCTCTCCGCGCGAATGATTGTAGGCATCTAAAACAAGATCTCTTTTAAATTTGTCCATGCGCACACCGTGAATGCGGTAGAAATACTCCATAGAGACTTCATCATGTAAATGTGACTTTAGATTATCTGGGAGCGCATCATCAGCCACTGCTTCTTTCAAAAAAAGTAGCCGTTTTGTTTTATGTGTTTCAAGAATAGATGAAATTTTCTCTAAGTTAACAATTATGGACAAAACAAGTATGGTAGAAGCCAGCCAGTATTGACCAGTTGATAAATAGCTTAACACCTTGTCGATCACGGCATATCCTTATTTGAGCTAGTTTTTAAAAGTACTTATTGGCGAAGCATCTCAAAATAACAAACCTCGAGCAAACTTTATCGACTATCAACTATGTTTATATAAGCACTAAATCAGTGACTTAGAAGTTGTAACCATCTGGCCAGTATACTTGCTTTCTATCAGTACTGAAGTGTAGGCTGGGATTTTAACTCGATATTCATCTCAAACCATTTACGAGAACTGCAGAGGGAGCTGAAGATGTCTTTTTTAAAAACATCCAAAACGGGTAATATTCTACTCAACGAATCGACGGGTAGAATATCAAAGTTAATGTCTGTAGCTGGTGGCCTTCAAGCTTCGGATATAGAGTGGGCTGTAGATGTATACAAAAACAATGACCCCAATCATTTCGATTTCAAAGACTCCAAGAAGTATAACGTTTTGGTTAACGGGAGAGCCTTTCCTCCAAAAGCTATATTCGGCTTAGCCCTATCGCATCATTTAGGAGCTGAGGTAAAACCAAAGCATTTTGTCGGAGGTTTGGGCAGTGAATGCTTCAAAATTTTTAAAAATCTAAATTTCCAGATTGTCGAAAAGGTAGAAAGCGAAGAGGAAAGTTTAGACTTTTCTGGGTTTCACCTAATAAACACAGAACCACCAAAACTTGAGCGGCGTGGAACCTCAGTAGCTAAAAGGAAAGGTACTAATGTTGATTGGCAAGAGCGTGAAAAAAGCAATCGTGCTCTTGGCGCCGCTGGTGAAAAGTTAGTGTTAGAAAATGAAAAAAGGTACTTAGAGGAACAGGGTAAGAGCAAATTAGCAAGGGCTGTTGAGTACGTAGCAGAGACAGATCCAGCAGCCGGTTACGACATAAAGTCATTCGATGTAGATGGAAAAGAGAAGTTTATAGAAGTCAAAACGACCAAAGGCCCAAAAGAGACCCCTTATTATATATCTTCTAATGAAGTCGAAGTCTCCAAGGCTCACCAAGATAGCTATTGGGTTTATAGAGTTCACAGCATTAACAATAAAGCTTGTGAAGCGGGAGTCTTTAAGTTACAGGGTGCGGTCGGTGACCATAGTGAATTAACCCCTGAAAGCTACAAAGCATGCGTAAAATAGTAGGATTCCTCACTATATATGACATCAGGTAGTTAATGCTGGTTAGCATTTCGCTTGGCCATTACTAATTTTTATCTTATCTACAATTGGTTAAATTAATGAATCAACAGGATCACACACTTCTTGATATATTTAAGGAACGCTTATCTAATCCTTTTATGTTTACCTACTTTTGGGTTTTCTGTGGTTGGAATTGGAAGGCAATATTGTGGCTTTTAATGGAGCCTTTATCAGCAGGCCTGAAGTTGGAGCAATTCTCGAATAAGTTCCAGTGGAATTGGACAGATCCGCTCTGGGTATCCTGTGCTTTGATTCTTATTTTGCCATGGGTAAACTCAGTTGTAGAAATTCTTAAAAGATGGGCCGAGAACACAGCAAATAAAAAGCTTAGTGATTGGGGCTGGAAAGAAATGGTTCCACAGGAGGAGCTAAATTTCGTGGAAATTCAACTTTCGGAGGCTAAAAGGAGAAACAAAGAACAAAACGAAGAAAACCAGATGCTTTCAGAATCACTTAAGGATAGCCAATCAAGGTATGAAAATACCCATGCACTTTTTAAACAAGCAACTAACGAGAAAGATCAGATATTAAGCTATTACGAAGATCTTAAAAAGTCGTCAGAGAAGCAGAATGTGGAGTTAAGGGAGAACTCGAAGAAAGTCGAATCTCTAGTTCAAACAATCCGATTGTCAGGCAAAGTTCAAAAAGAAAACTCACCTTTTATTGAAACGCTAAAAAAACAAACGCACCCAAATATAGTCGTAAAACTGGAGACACTTGACACGTTAATCAACAGTCAGAGAGAAGGAAAGGTTGTAGTCCCAAAGACTGAACTATGCGCGATAGAAGAGCTTTTAAAGCAAATAGAAGAACACATTGATAAGTTGGATTATTTCTATCCTATGGAAGCTAATACTGATGACCTTGACAAGTAACCAATATTTTTTATTATAGAACTAAGCTAGGATTACTGTACTAAGCTGATGATTACCGCCCCGGAGAGGCGGTTTTTTTGTGTCTATTATTTGAAAAAAGCCCAGCCTTTAAATTTCAGCTGGGCTTTTTTGTGCCTGGAGGAAAAATGAATAAGGCTCGACTTATTGCTTTGGGCTTATCGGGTGTTGTCGCGGGTACAGGTATAACAATTGCTCGATATGAGGGAAAGGAGATTGTTGGGTATGTTGACCCAGTTGGTGTTGTTACTTCGTGTTATGGGCATACCCGTCTGGCTGAAGTTGGTAAAGTTTATACTGATGCCGAATGCCTAGAATTACTCGCCGAGGACTTGGAAGAGCATAATCAGCAATTGATGCAAGTTGTTTCTGTACCACTCTCTCGAGGTGAACACATCGCCTATCTATCATTCCACTATAACGTTGGTGCTGGGAATTTCCGTCGAAGTAGTTTGTTGAAGTTGCTTAATTCAGGTCACCGTGTGCGAGCTTGTAACGAGCTTCAGCGTTGGATTTATGCTGGTGGTCGTAAGCTTAACGGGCTGATTGACCGCAGAGACCATGAAAGGCAGCTCTGCTTAAAGGGAGTGAATGGTGTTTCAAACAATCTTTAGTAGTTTCGACAGGATAATAATCGCGGTACTTTTATTTGCGATGCTAGGGCAATTTTACTTGCATGGACTGACAGAAGAGGAGCTGGAAAGTGAGCAATACCGCATTCAACAGATGAAGAAGAACTTTGAGCAAAAACAGCTGGAAGTAACCTATTTGGAAGCGAGCTTACATGAGGCCAGCAGCAGTAATAATCGGTTGATTGATGAGCGTGAGAAGTTAAGTAATATTCAGCACAGGCAAAAGCAGCGCATAAAAAGCATTGAAGCTGAGCTAGCTGAAGCCAGGGCTGAGTTAGGCGACATGAGGCAATCTAATGATAAAGCTATTAATGAGTGGGCTAATAATTGTGTTCCTGCACCTGTTGTCAGCATGTACGACCACGCAGAACTTGGAGCCTGCAATAAAAACGGTCACGAAAACCAAATACGTCTTCGTGAGAATTCCGAAGCAGTTGCTAAGTCCATGCACGATGGAGAAACACGTGATTACAGATAACGCATCTCAGTCCCAATATGTTGTTGCCCTGGAGGCATCGCTGAGCGCATGCAACCAGCAGTTATCGGATGCCAGACAATGGAATCTAAAAGCAGGTGAAAACTAATGGCTATGGATAGAACTTCAGCTGCCAGCTATTCGGCTAGTGCGGTTACTGCAGCGGGAGGTGCGTTAAGTTTGAACGAAGTAGTCTTGGTGCTCAGTATCGTATTTGCCGCTCTAACATTCCTAGTCAACGCCTATTACCAAAGACGCAAGGACCTAAGAGATCAAAAAAGGTCCACCCAAGACAGTGAATATCATGCTCACAGAATGGAAGCATTGAAAAAGGATCGTGTTTTTACTAAGTCAGAAGGTGATAAGTAGAAATTTTTTCTGGCTGGTTGTGGTGAACTCGTTTGGGTCCTTTCTGAGAGGGGGCCATGTAATGTGGGTAGAAAACACACGGGCCTTCGCGCGTTCTTAAAGACCATCTTTTGATCGTATTTTCCGCTTCCGATCTTTTTAAACTCAAAAAGAAGGGATTTTTCGATGTTGAATTGAGTGATTTTTCATGGCCACGCAGAAACAAGTTGCTGAATATTTCAACGTGTCAGATCGGACAATTCGCAGTTGGTCTAAAACCCCAGGTTTCCCAAAATCAAAGGGCGCGGGGGGTTATGACATTCGCCAAGTTGTGCTGTGGCGCATCGAATATTTAGACAGTAAATGCAGAGCCAGGCCTGATCCCGCACTTGAAGAACCAGCGGACGACGAAAAAGAGCTAAAACTAGCGGAAATGAGGGTCAAAATCCGGAAAGCCGAAATTGATATTAAGCACAAAGAAGTTGACCTTGAAGTTAAGGAAGGTCGCTTTGCTCCGATTGAAGTGATCACCCGAACACTTGAGCAAGTCAGCGTAGCCATCGCTAACAATATTGATTCTCTATTGCCTCGTTTAAAAAAGGCTCGTCCCGACATATCGCAAGAAGAACTCGACGAAGTTAAAAACATTATCGCTGTAAGTCGAAATGAGGTGGCCAGCATTGAACCAGATCTCTCAAGCTTCAATGCAAGCGATTATGCAGGCGGTTACGAGGGGGCTGAGTCCACTCAAGACGCAGATCCCTCAAACAGCTGTTGAATGGGCGGACAGTAACTTTTATCTGCCCGAGGGCTCGAGCCAGATACCAGGGCGCTGGACAACTCAACCTGTGCAAAAAGCATTGCTCAACATGATGGGCAATGACGCTATAGGCACGTTTACGCTGCAAAAACCCACGCGCTTTGGTTATACCAAAATGCTCTGTGCTGCTATGTGGTACTTAGGAGTCCACAAAAAACGCAGCGCGGCGATATATCAACCCACTGACCCTCTGGCCAAAAAGTTTACGCTCGACGAGGTAAACCCTCTTTTGCCTGTTGTGCCTGCTATCCAAGAGGTTTTCCCTGATTGGAGCATTAACAACGAAAACAACACCGTAAAAAAGAAAGTATGCACGGGCTTTTCGTTCGACATACTTGGCGCTGAGTCCCCGAATAACTTTCGAGCCATGACCAAGCAGGTGGTGATCGGCGATGAAATGTCATCGTGGAAGATCAACAGTGGTGAAGGTGACAATGTTAAATCGCTATTAAAACGTATCCAGGGCGCAAGCTTTGGTAAAGCGCTATTTGGCTCGACCGTTACGTTTACTGGCGATGTAATCGAGCGCCTAATTAACGAGGCAGACTGTGTTTTTAGCTTCCACATTCCCTGTCCACACTGTGGCCATCGACAAATCCTAGAGTGGGGCGATAAAGACTCTACATACGGGATGAAGTGGGACACGTCACAGAACAGTGATGAAGATAAGGCACAAACAGCGCACTACCTATGCCGCAATGCTGAGTGTCAGCAAAGCGATGAGAAAGGAAAGATTTACTATCGCTCTCTCACAAAAATGGAGGAAGCGGGGCGCTGGATATGTGAAAAAACAGGCATTTGGACAGAGGATGGGCTTTCGTTTTTTAACGAGGCTAATACTCGAGTTAAAGCCCCTCGCCGAGTCGGTATAAAGGTATCAGCGCTTTACTCACTCAACCTGACTGAGGGTTGGATAGAGTTAGTTCGTGAGTGGCTTGATATCAAAGGCGATGCTGACAAGCTCCAAGCATTTTGGAACTTAACATTAGGCTTGCACTGGCAACCACAAAACACCAAACGTAAACCTTACAAAGATTTACTCGATAGGCGTGAGACATACAAGGCCCGAGTGCCTAAAGATGTGGTGTATATCACGGTGGGTGGCGACACCCAAGATAATCGAATGGAAGCTTATGCCTGGGGATACACAGCAGACCGCAGAAAATACCTAATAGACCGTTTTATCTGTATGGGCGACCCCCGCGACCAAGAAGTACAAGATGCAGTTGCGGAGTTCTGTCGTAAAACATACACACATGAAAACGGCTCCCAAATGGGTATTAGTCGGATTTTATGGGACTTAGCCGGCCACCGCGCCGATGTGGTCTACAAACTCTCAAAACGTATTGGCCTACTGCGGTTTATCCCATGTCGCGGTTCAAGTAGTTATGACCAACCATTGATGACTATGCCGACGGGGATAAATAAAAAGCACGGCACATACATCATTCAAATTGGTACCGACACAGGTAAAGACCAATTTTATGCAGATTTAGAAGTGCCACTGAATGAACCCCGAGCAATCCATTTACCGCTGGATGATGAGATTTGTTCGAAGGACGTATGTAAGCAGTTAGTTTCAGAGGTTCGCAAACCTAAAAAGACCGCCCAGGGAACGCGATTTGTTTATGACAATGAAGGGCGCAGAAACGAGGCTCTGGACTGCTCAAACTACGCCGATGGGGCTTTGCAAGTTTCAATCGAAAAATTCGGCCTGAATTTATCCAAACACAACAGCCAAACAGAAGTTAAACAAACCTCGTCGAGTTTCGCGGAGCTCGGCAAGCAATTAGGTGCCCGATGAGTAAAGAGATATTAGCGATTCAACTTCAAGAAGCGAAAGATGCCTATCATGCGCTCATGACTGGGCAGCAAGTGGTGTCGTTTGCCCGAAATGGACGACAGACTCAGTTTTCTCAAGCGAATAAGCAAGAGCTAAAAAGCTACATCATGGAGCTAGAGCGCGAGATTCACGGCAACACCTCTCGCCGCCGAGGCCCAATGGGGGTGATTCTTGAACGATAGTGGATTAGTAGCACTCAATGGCGATCCGTTACGAGAGTATTGTGGCTATCGCGGCGGTTCAAGCGGTTTCGGAGGGCAAATGCGAGCCTGGACGCCACCGGTGCAGTCAGCGGATGCCGCGCTGTTACCCAATATTGATATGGGCAACGCCCGCGCTGATGACTTGGTGCGAAATAATGCGATAGCTCATGGCGGTGTGCAAATGCACATCGATAACGTTGTAGGTAGCTTATTTCGACCAAGCTATAAGCTTAATTACAAAGTGCTTGGTATGGAAGAAAAGGCAGCGCGAGAGTTTATGAAAGAAGCCGAGCAGGCTTTTATAGAATACGCTGAATCGCCTTATTGTTACATCGATGCTGAACGAAAGCGCACTTTTACAATGCTCGTGCGCGCGGTGGCTGGCGGTCATTGCCATCATGGTGAGGCTATGGGTATCAGTGATTGGATATCTCGCCCAGGCGCTATGTTCAAAACAGCAATTCAGCTGATATCCCCTAAGCGCGTTAGCAATCCGCAAGGTGTCATTAATAGCGCTCGTTTACGACAAGGCATAAAGCGTGATCGCTATGGTGCAGCTGTTGGCGCTTACATCAAAGAGGATAGTTATTCGGACTACGGCGAGCTAGACCGGTTCAGCGGCAAATGGCGTTACGTTAACAGAGAGACACGTTGGGGCCGACCTAAGTTTATTCATGTTTTTGAACCGCTAGAGCCAGGGCAAACTCGCGGCGCTAATCTGTTGATGAGCATGATGGAGCAGATGCAAAGCTTATCATCGTTGCAAAATCACAAGCTCCAAAACGCGATTGTCAATGCCATGTATGCCGCTGTTATTGAAAGTGAGCTTGATTCAGAGCAGGCCTTTCAGTTGATTTCGGGTGAGGGCGGTGCAGAGCAAATGCAAAAGTGGATGACCTATATGGGCGAATACCACAATGCCGCGAACATACGAATGGGTGGCACTCGAATCCCGCACTTAATCCCGGGTGAGTCGCTTAAGTTGTTGCATTCCGCCAATGCCGATAACGGATTTACGCATCTAGAATCATCCATTTTACGCTTTTTAGCTGCAGGCTTTGGCTTAAGCTACGAACAAATCGCACGCGATTGGTCAAAGGTCAATTACAGCTCAGGGCGCGCCAGTGTCAATGAGTCATTCCGTTACACCATGGGCAAGCGCAAGGTTATTGCGTCACGTTTCGCTAGTTTGGTGTTCGCCAACTGGCTAGAAGAAGCATTGCACCGTGGCTACCTGGTAGCACCGAAATCTCGTTATTCATTTTATGAACGCCGTGAAGCATGGACACGTTGCGAGTGGATTGGTGCCGGTCGATTGAGCATTGACGGACTCAAGGAAGTAAAAGAAGCCATTTTGCGCATTGAGGGCGGCTTATCCACTTATGAGAAAGAAGCAGCCTTAATGGGTGAGGACTACATAGAGCTCTTTGAGCAGCAGCAACGAGAAGTACAAGAACGTAAAGCGCGCGGCTTGCCGCCGCCAAGTTGGGTGCTTGCTGCAGGGTTTACCGATGAAAACAATGAAGAGGCTAACAACAATGCAAAATCCGCCCCAAACTAATAACCGAATGCACATTTTAAGTCGTGTCTGTAACGAGGCGCAGCTAGTCGAACCAGGCTACGCCCGCACATTCTTTTCTGCGTTGGGGTTACGGGCCAATGTGGGCCGCTTGGTCGACACTGATGGCACGGTGCTAAACACCGATGAAATGAAAGAAACAGTATCGAGCTTTGAGGGGCCAAGCTCTGAGCGTCGCCGACCTTATCAAGTCGTAGATGGAATCGCCTTGATACCGGTTAGCGGCACGCTAGTGCATAAGTTTGGCCATTTAAAACCATTCAGCGGCTCGACTGGCTATGACGGCGTTTTGGCGTGTTTGAAAGGGGCTATGGCTGACGAATCGGTCAAAGCCGTCATGCTCGATATTGATTCGCCTGGCGGCGAAGCAGCGGGCTGTTTTGATTGCGCTGCAGCCATTCGCAAGATGCGTGATATCAAACCTATCTATGGGCTGTGTTATGACAGCATGAACAGCGCCGCGATGGCGATAGGATCTGCCTGCTCGGAGCGCTGGATCACACAAAGTGGTCGTGCCGGCAGTGTTGGTGTCGTGATTGCCCACACATCATTTGAAGGGCATTTAGAGAATGAGGGCATTGAAATTACGTTGCTGCACTCTGGCAAGCACAAAGTGGATGGCAACCCATACGAAAAGTTAGGCGAGCAAGTGCGCACTGACATTCAAAGTCGACTTGATGAAAGTCGCAACAAATTTGCGGCCCTGGTCGCTGATCATATTGGTATCAGTAAACAAGCAGTGCTTGATACCGAAGCCCGAGTATTCACAGGCCAAGAGGCCATCGATGTTGGCTTTGCCAACAAACTTGTAAATGGTGCAGAAGCCGTACCGCTTTTGCGTGACGTTATCAATAGCAACTCAATCAAAGGAGCGTCTATGGCGACCTCAGAAACAACCTCAAAACCGGCGGCGAGTGCTGCCAATAAAGCTGACAAACAACAATCAGCCACAACCTCGTTTAGTCAGGCGGACATTGATCAGGCTCGAGCAGAAGGGGCAGAGCAGGAGCGGGCTCGTTGCAAAGATATCCTGGGGTGTGAAGAGTCAGCAGGCCGCAAGCAGCTGGCTACTCACTTGGCCTTTAGCACTGAAATGTCAGTGGATGAAGCTAAAGGGATGCTATCCGCCTCGCCTGTCGAAGCAACCACTTTAAGCGCTGACAGCAACGCAATTGGTGAACAGCTAGAAGTGGCCATGAAAGGCGAAAATGTGGGCCTGCAGGCATCAGGTGATGCAGGCGAACTTTCAGATGATGAGCTGCAAGAACAAGCGCTTTTAAATGACTACGATGCTGTAACCGGCACCAAGTAATTAGCCCATTCTCATAAGGAGTTTACCTATGAATAAACATAAACAACCAATTACCGGCTCAGGTGCAACCCCGACAGCAGTAGGCGTGTTCGTTGCTGCGATCACGGCAATAGCGCTTACCCCGATTGCTCGCATTAAAGACTCGGGCAAACTAACCAAATGGAACCCCGCCGGCACCGATGGCAGCCAAATCGCTATTGGTCTAACGGTTGGGCCGCTAGATACCACCTCGGGCGAGCAGAGCAGGCCTTACTATATTGGCGGGACTTTTAACCCTGACGAAATCGCTTGGCCACAAGCGGCCACCGCCGCTCAAAAGCTTGGTGCTTTTGATGGCACAGATATCCACCTGAAAGCGGCCCTCGACTAACCAAAAATGCTCCACACCCCATTGTTAACTAAGGTAAGACTATGACAGAACAAGTGAATATTAATAGCCCTCGCGCGCTACTTGGTGTAAGCCGCAAACGTGCTCGTATCTCAACTTTCTTTTTAGATTTCTTCTTTAAGAATATGTATACCTTTGATACAGAAGAAGTCGATCTAGACCAAGTAGATGAAAGCGTTAATGCTGCGATGTTTATTGCCCCCGAGGTTGATGGCAAGGTCATCAAGACACGCGGCCACACCACCACCTCATTTAAACCGGCCTCGTTAAAGCCTAAGCACGATGTTGACCCTAAAAAAGTGGTAAAGCGCCGACCAGGTGAGGGCATGGGCGGTGAGATGAGCTTGCAGCAACGCCGCAACGCCATCATTGTGCAGAATATTCAGGATGAAGAAAAAGCCATCAAACAAACCGAGGAATGGATGGCAGTAAAAGCGCTCGTTGACGGTAATTACACCTGTGATGGTGAGGAAATGCCAGAACCTTTAAATGTTGATTTTGGGCGCTCTCCTGAAAACAACATTGTGCTAGCTGGGGCCGCGTCTTGGACGAATCAAGATAAGGCAACTTTCGACCCTTGCGAAAAAATTGAAGAATATGCAGAACGCTCAAACGGGGCCATCGATATTATCGTATTAGATGGCAAAATGTGGGGCTTACTGAAGAGCTTTAAAAAGTTTAACGAAAAGTTAGACACTCGCCGTGGCTCCAACTCGCAGTTAGAAACATCGCTGAAAGACTTAGGCAAAGATGTGTCTATCAAAGGCTATCTTGGCGATGTGATGATCGTTGTCTACAAGGGTTATCGCAAGGTGAATGGTACGCGAGATTATTACCTTGATGATTACACATTATTCATGAGCCATACAGGGGTTGAGCATGCTCGTTTGTACGGTGCAATTATGGATGATGATGCTATCGAGCAAGGTATGTCAGAAACAGACCGTTTCCCGAAACTGTATAAAACGACCGGCGATGTGGCGCGCACTTATACAGTCACTAAATCAGCCCCTCTCATGGCGAATATTAGCCCCGATGATAGCGTGACTATCAAACTAGAACCCTAACCAACCACACACCTAAATAGGCCGCTATCGCGGCCTTTTTTATTTCACTCACAAGGAATCAATTATGAGTCAAGATATTGCAGATCTAAAAGCGAAAGTCGCTGAATTAGCCTTGGCACTCGGTCAAGATATCGAACCAGAGAGCACGAAAACTAAACTCAGTAAGCAGATCAAAGAGCTTGAAGAAGCCTTGAGTAAGCAAGGTACTGATGACGGTGAAGGTACTGGTGACGGCACAGGTGACGGTACTGGCACAGGTGACGGTGCAGCAAAACCGGTGGCTGTCTATAACAAGCGAAACGCTGTTGTTATTACGACTGTGAATGGCAGCGATGTTGAATTGAAGCCAGGCAAAAATACTGTGCCGGCTGATTTGGCGAAAAAGCTTGCCGAGATCAAAGGTATCAGCCTTTATGAGTCTGCTTAAAAAGCAACTGGCTCAAAGCCTCGCTGTTGAGCAGCAGTGCATACTCAACAGCGGTGAAGCTGGCCTGTACCAGGGCCAGCCTATCACTGTCGAACTAGATAAGCGTTTTCGCACCAAACAAGATCCATACTCGGGTGAACAGCGAGAGCAGATAACAGTCATTCGATTTTTAAATGCTCAATGCTCACCCAATGTGCATAGCTGGTGCGAGGTTGAAGGTAAATCATATCAGCTTACCGAGCTTTATGAGCGCGACGAAATATCAACAACGTTTATAGTGATATGAAACTAAGCCCTACTATTGGCAAGCTGAAAAAAGCCCAGCAAGCAGCGCTGGCCAGTGCGGTCACAGGCTCAGGTGAGCATGCGAAAAGCGTATTGGTCAACGCAATTTATGATCGTTACGCTTTTAAGATGCGAGACTATATTTCGCAGCGGCTTGCATTGAGCGTGGATCATCGCTTCGCAGAGCTGCGCGTGTCTGCCCGCCATCGCATTACCAACGCAATCAACTTTGTTGAAGAGCCCGTATATCGACAATCAAAGAACCCTCGCACCCCGAATAAGATGGTTTTAGACGGGTATATGGGCGCGTTCTTGCGCGGTAAAACGAGCCATTGGGGCGGTGCTTTCACGTTTGTTGGAAAAAATAACAACCTCTTATTGGCCTACCGTGAAAAAGGCGACTTATCGCGTGAAATACCTGATGTGTCGTATGGGCCAAGCGTGGCTGGCGCGCTGGTTAACGTTCGCGAGCAAGCCTATCCCGAAGTAATGCAACATATTCAAAAACGTTATCAGAGAGAACTATGAGCGCGAATAAAATACTCGATGAAGTCACGGCCTTTTTTGGAGGATTTGCCCCCGCACAACGCGGGTTTTATGTGCCTCAGCAATTGGTGCCAGGTGAAACAAAAAAGGTGATCATTCAGCCGGCTACACTCGGGCGAGATAAAAAAGCTAAAAGCATCGAAGTAATCGCCATTTTGATTACACCAGGAGCTTCATCGCAAGGAGCCGACACCACTCCCGATGAAACGCTTGTGAGCCTAGTTGAGGCCATTGATGAAAGTATAGATGGCTCCCAATCGGGTGTGAATAAAGCGCTCAATGGTCATGCTTTGGAATTTAAGCATGCCGAGACTATCAAGTTTGTGCCGCCTGAGTCACATGACCCATGTGCTAAGGCAATTTTTACCCTAACAGTAACCTACAGGAATCATTAATTATGAGTGGATTTATTTTGCGCGGCGAGGTGTTTCTAACCCGAGTCAATAAAAAAGGTGTGCCCCTAGGTGGCGCGGTCGGCCCTGTTAACGCCGAAGAACTCTCCCTCGAGCCTGATGTGTCAGAGATTTTGAGAACGTCAAATAATAAGCCGACTTATGGCAAGTCACTTGGCAAAGTACAAGATGCCCAACCGACCAAGGTTAAGCTTAAATTCGATGAAATCGAGGCTAAAGTTTTGGCGGAAACCTTGGGCGCTGAGCTATCAGAGCTTAATGCTGCGCCGGTCAATGCAGTTGGCAAAGCGATCACCTTACATGGCGATGGTTCCTGGACTCCCCTGGGTGCAAAGCAGATCACTGAGACCGGCTTTGCAGTGAATAACGGCGGTGCAGAGCCGTTAACACTGAATACTGATTACGAAGTTCATTGGGCCGGCGGGCTGATTCGCCCACTTAAAGGCGGCGTGTTAGAGGCCGGCGGAGATGTGACTGTCGACTTTCAATCCTTGGCTCGGGCTGGCTCATCTATCACAGGGGGGGAAGTCCAGGAAGTAAACTGGCATATCTCTCTGGTAGGCGAGAATGTTGATACCAATGAGGCTATTGCACTGGACATTCCACTGGCTCAGATGAGCTCAAGCGGAGCCATTAACTTGCTACAAAATGAGTTTATGTCACCAGAGTTCGAAGGGGTGGCCTCAGTGCCCAGTGATAAACCATACGACTACAAAATGGATGTCGTAGACCCCGTTTAATTACTCATGCTGTCCCAACCAAAGCCCCGTCCATCGGGGCTTTTTTGTAGGTAAATTATATGTCGTTCAAAAATACCGTTGTTGAGTTCATCATCAAAGGGCGTGATCTATTCACCCCTAGCGCAGACAAGGCCCAGCGCACTGCACAGGAGCTAGAACGCACGGTTGATATAATGAATGAGCGCCTTTCAGACATTGAAGGGCAGCAGGCAGCGTTAAAGCGTTTTGATGAGCTCAATAATACGCTGGGGCAAACAGAAGAAGCGTATAAGCAGGCTAGTGTAGAGCTTGAGCAATATAAAGAAGAACAAAAGCTCGCTCGTTCAGAAGTCAAAGAGCTCAATAGTGAGCTACGCAATGCAGAAACAACCCTCGCTGACTTAGAGCGCCAAGAGCGCAACAGCACCACAACAAACAACCAGTTGCAGCGTGACATTGAGCAACAGCGTCAAGCTGTTGAGCGTCTGCGACAGTCTCGCGATAAGTCATCGCGTTCTTTAGCTGATCACAATCTCAAAGTTAAACAGGCCCGAAGCGAATCGGGCAAACTTGGCACAACCCTCAATAAAAATAAAGCCGAGTTTGAAAAGCTCAATAAAACACTGGGCAAAACTGAGGCGGATTTAAGCGATGTTAGCAATGAGCTGCAGGAGCTAGAGCGCCAACAAAATGCTGCAAAAGCCTCAATCGCCAGTGCCACCGCTAAGCTTGAAAAGCAACGCGACCAAATGGAACGCGCCAGCAAATCAGCGGGTGACTACGGTGGCAGCATTCGCGATGCGACCCGCGACCTGGTTGCGTTTGCCGCTGCATACGTAGGACTTGATAAGTTCAAAGAGAGTTTGCTTGGCGTTCTCAGTGCCGGTGATAGGGCCGAGGCTTTTGCAACCCAAATGACCTCTATCATGGGGAGCATTGAAGCTGGTGAGCAGGCTACGCAGTGGATCAATGAGTTCGCAAATAAGACAGGCACAAACCTCGAACAAGCCAGAGAATCGTTTGTAAAATTAAAAGCCTTTGGTCTTGACCCTATGGCCGGCTCAATGCAATCGCTCATTGACTACAACGCCTTGCTAGGGGGGAGCCAGGAAAAGCTAAACGGTATCATCCTGGCCGTGGGCCAAGCCTGGGCCAAACAAAAATTGCAGGGTGAGGAAATACTGCAGCTCGTTGAAAGGGGCGTGCCGGTATGGGATATGCTGGCCGAGGTCACGGGTAAAAACACAATTGAGTTACAAAAGCTTTCCTCACAAGGTCAGCTTGGCCGTGATGTGATCCGCGAGTTGTTCGAGGAAATGGGCCGTCAATCAGAAGGGCAGGCCGCTCGCAGCCTTGAACGCCTGTCTGGTCAAGTAACATTGCTTTCAAATAAATGGGAGCAGTTCAAAATGCGCATCGCTGATAGTGGTGTGTACCGTGTCGCTATCCAGTTTATGACTGAGCTTAACGCGCAGTTTGATCGCATGGTTAACGACGGCACGATAGACCGCGCAGCACAAAAAATCAGTGACTTTTTCACGGCTATCATACGCGATGGCGGCGCATCCATTAAATCGCTCATTGAGAATGTTGATGCGCTTTTGACGGGAGCGGAGCGCGTAGTTGGAGCCATGCGCATTGTGTGGAATGGCTTTACTGCCGGCATTAAGACCGCAGCAATGGTGAGCACCGAATACGCTGGGCGCATGACTGATGCCTTTGCAAGTGCCCTTGATTTTGTGGGAGCCGATGAGTGGGCGCAAAAAGCCCAGCACCAGGCGAATGCGCTCAAGGCGGTCAGTGATGGTTTTCACCAAGGTATTTTGCAGGATGGCCGCGACCTTGACGCGGCGTGGCAGCAGTTTAACCAAACGGGGCAAACTCGCACCCGCCAGCAGTATCAGCAAACGACTCAAACAGTCAAAACAGAGCTAAATAAACAGACCCAGGCAGCAAAGCAAACGACTGACGCGTTAAAAAAAGCGACTACGACCGCTGCCACCGATATCAGTGTACTTTTAAGCAAAGCCGGCATTACAAGCACTGAATCGCTGTTAGAGCAGCAAGAGCAAGCGAAGTCGGTATATGAGCAAGTTAAAGAGCTACATGCACAGGGGGCCGTGGGTGTCTATGAACTTGAGCAGGCTTATATGAAATGGGCTGAGGCTGCTATCAATACTTCAACCGCCACTCGACAAGGCATACCGCCCACGGTTGAAGCCGCTGCCGCCGCTTTGGGGCTCTCCAATGAACTGAGAAACCTCATTGCTCAGGCGGAAAAATTAGCCCCGGTGGCTGACAATAACAGCGCCGCTGTGACGCGATTTAAAACGGATATCGCCAGCACGACCGAAGCCATTGAGCAAAACCGCTTAGTGTTAGCGAGTAACACCGCAACAACGCTAGAAAAAGCCCAGGCCCAGGAGTATTTAACAGAGCAAGAGCAGCGCTTAGAACTGCAGACACAGGCACTCAACGAAGTGATGCGCGCCGAGGAATCGACGCTGTTTGATCTTGAGCTGCAAAAAGAGCGTCTGCAGGAGCGCATGGATATGCTCAATGGTCGCTATGAAGCCGGCACAATCCGAGCTGACGAATACCGCTTTGAAAAAGATCAGATTGGGCGAGTTTTGCGAGTGGTGAATGAGCTGTTAGGTGATTTCTCTAATCGTCAAGAGCGCGCTACGGATGCCACAAAACAAGGAACGAGAGCAACAAAGGAGCAGGCCAAGGCGGCAAGAGAGAGCGCCCGCGAACTTGATAAACAAAGCCGCGCTTTAGACAAAGTGGCGAGCAGCGCGCAAAGCGCATCAAGCAATAGCTATTACCCCACTTCGGGCGGTGGGGGAACTTCGGCGATGCAATCAGGGGCCACCCCGAATCAATCACGCGCGACACGTTCATTTACTACCTACGATGTAAAAGCCGAGCGTTCAAAGCGCCTTTATGAAGAAGCTATTGCCCGTGAGTATCAAAAGTTTGCAAGCGATATAGCCGGCGCGACTTCGCTTAATGAGCTGTCGAAGCTCTATAACCGCATCAACAATATGCTGACTTATGTGTCACGCGAGCAAAAGCGCCAGCTGACAACGGAAATTAACAATAAGCGGCAACAAATCAAAGCGCAACAGGAGGCCGCGCGTCAGGCTCGTATTCTCGAGCAACAACAGCAGCGCCAAGCCAAGCAAGCCGCCACACAACCGACCCCACCACTTAGGTATAGCGAGCCCGCAGCAACGGGTGCGCCGACTGAGCTTGTCGAGGCATTAAATGGTTTCAGCGATGCAGTACGGGGGCGAGGTGAGATTGTGCGCTTACAAGTCGTATTCGGTGATGAGCTGCAGGAGCTATTAGCCCTGGCCGATGATGGCTTTATTTCAAAACTTGAGCAAATCCAGGAGACAACATGATCGCCTTTGCAGGGTTTTCTTTTAGCAATATGACGTGGGCTAACCGGTTTGCATGGTCGGGAGTGGTTCAACAATACGAGCGAGGCTGCAATGGTGCTCAGCATATCGAATCAACTCTCGTCGATGTGGGCCGGCCTATTACCTTTGTCGGTGAGGTTGAGCCCGCTGGGCCTATTTTAAATGTGATCGAGCACTCTCGGACCACCCTTGGCCCGTTTACGCTGACCGTTAACGGGGTTAATTATCAAGTTAAATGGCACCACAACCCCGTAGCTGTCAATGCTACCCCACTAAAAAACTACTCTGATGCAGATCCAGATCACTTTTCGAAAGTTGAGCTGCACTTTATTACTGTTTAAACGAGGTTTAAATGCGCAACGCACTTAAAATATTCAAACCTGAACTGCTGGGCAATGCGCCTTTCGCCGGTGGCCATCGCACCCCCGTTGAAGTGGTGAACGGCAAGCTTAACGATATATTTAGCTCGATTTCTGATGTTGACCATGCGCGCGGCTCTTTCGATTTAGTGAAGCTTTACCCCGCCGTGGCCACCGCTGACCAAGCGCGCTTTCAAGATGCACACATCTTTGTATCAGATGAGCCAGATGATGAGCTGGTCAGTACACTTGTGATAGAAGCGCCGGCACTCAATGACACCACCGAAATGGCCGAAATGCGCCAGCTGCTAGCGGCCCCTGATACGCGCTATCACGGTGTTGCGCTGACCACAGCTGAGGCCTCTGGCCAATCGGCTTTAGTTGAAAAAACGCAGACACCGCTTTTGCCGGTGACGCAGCGCGTAGTGCCAAAAATTAAAAACATAGTGTATCGCCACAGTGCGAGCACCAACGGCACCGAGTTCTTACGTCAGATCATCTTTGAAGCGCCGACAACGAATGATATTGCATTCTTTAGTTTTGAAGTGCCCGACCTATTCACGCTAAAACCGTATTATCGCGCTGAATATTACGGGCGCTTTGGCGGTATGAAGCGGTTGGAACCGATAGACAACAGTCAGGATGCGGAGCAGCTTTCAGTCACCGATGGTGTCGCGAGTGCAGCGCTACAAGTGGCATTGGGCGCGGGTAATTCATTTTACTTTTATTACTACTCAAGCGATGACTATCGCTATCATCAATACGCGCTTGATAACACAATGACACTCAGTGCTGATGAGGCGGTTGTGCCTGGAACGTGGCGCATAAAAAAAGCCGGAGATACAACGGTATACACTGATAATGGCTTTGGCGTGTTTTACGATAGTGAAGGTGCGCCATTTGCCCAGGGTAACTATGAAACCGGCGAGCTTTCGCCAGCTGCCAATGTCGACACTGTCGGAACACAAGCCGATGATTTGGGCGCAGTGATTTTTATGCGCAACGCGACGAACCAGGGCTACCGCCGCGAGTTTTCATTTAACGTGGGCACAGAGTCGTTTGTGATGAACTCGTTTTACTTGCGATGCACACTCGCAAACGGCTCTCAGTTTAGCGTCAGCGCAACCGATACGGGGGAAATCACCCACGCGAACATCAACGGCACCATCAACGCCAATGGCGATGTGAGCTTATCAGCGGCCACGGGTGTCGATATCACGCACCTCGAGTACGACATAGACTGGCTAGAAGAGCATGTGATGGACGCAGACTGGCTGCACATTGACCCGAACAGTCTCCCCAATAACGGGCGCGTTTCAATTTTCCATGTGAACAATATCGTGCGCATTCAACATCATGACGCAGTTGAGCGCCCGTCACTTGGCCAAGGTGACACCGTGCAAGTGCTCAAAGAGGCGGCACACGTTGAGCTCTACGATAAAGACTGGCAGCGACTTTACACGCCCGATGATGCCAACTTTAGCTATGACAAGACTTCGGGCCTTGTCACAATTAATGCGGGTATTAGCTCGTTTACTGGCCCGTTCACCATAACAAGTGTGCAATCTGAGCTTGTGACCGTCGACCACATCAATGATAAAGAGCTGCGTTTTTTAACACCGCTTACGCGCACATACCCAGCTGGCTCACGCATTTCTAGCGCGTATGTTCTCGGTGATTTACAAGCGCTTCCGAAGGATGAGCGCACCATTGCCGCCTGGCAAAACGATTTTGGGGCCAGCACACCGCCTGGCAGTGCCTCACTCAATACAACCCAGTACCCAATTGAAATGACTAACCTTGGCGCCATCAATCAGCGCTGGGCGGTGGTATTTGACAGCGAAACCGCTTACCGAGTCATCGGTGAGCATTTAGGCGTGGTTTATTCGGGCGATATTCTCAATGATTGCATTGTGATGAACCCCTTTGTGCAAGCGCCGTACTTCATTATTCGTAAAGAAGCATTCGGGGCTGGGTTATTACCTGGTGAGGCGTTCTTATTTGAAACGCTTTCTGCAGCACCGCCCATCATGGTCAGTCGCGCGGTGAACCCAGGGCACAGCTCAATCGAATACGATAAATCCACACTTTCACTACGAGGCAATAGGGACTCACTATGACGCAACCAGTAACCGTTTATCGTTGGGATGATGTAGGCGCACCACAGGTGGTTGATGGCCGCCCCAGCGAGTATATTGAGATATTCAAAAAGTGCCTGGTCGAGGGCTATGGCACTAAGCAGCCTTTAGGATGGACAATAGCTGAGGAATCAACAGCACCGCTTTTTATCGCCTTTCAAAACGATACTGCGAGCGGCGGAACAGGCGGCACGTTGATGCTCGATGCTCCAAGCAATGGGCCAAGTGATCCATTAAAGATACAGAGCGCTTTGGACTTTGCCAGTCAAGGCAGTTTTTCGCGCCCAGGCTTCTATTTTGCGATAGACTCAGGTTCAACCAATCCAGACTATACCGCCAAGAACTGGGTGATTATAGGCACGGCAACAGCATTTTATATGTATGCTTTTACGCCTTTTAGAGCAAACCAAAACTATCAGCAAACCACTTATTCCCCGTCATTTTTCGCAGGCGACCTCCATTCATTAATCCCTAATGATCCAGGCCGTTTCACGGCCTTCACTGGTGAAAGAGATAACCTGCAGACGCGCTGGAGCGGCACCTTAAATTACAAATTGGTTGATGCATCCCCAGGGGTTTTAATGAAGCTGTACCCTGCAGATGGCGGTGAAACGACAGTGTTAATGACTACCAGCAGTATCTTCGGAATTTATTGTGGCAATGGTGATTCTTCACTCTATTCAGCGGAGCCAGAAATCACAACTCTCTGTCCTCTGTACGTGGTAGCCGAGGATTCCTATAGTAACGCCACCACGATGAATAACGTCGTATCGCCATATTGCCGCGCGGTGCTCCCTGGCTTTTTTGTATCAGGCCAGGTGGGATACAGGAATGTGGGGTATCAACCTTTCACCAAAGCTATTGATAACCAGCAGTACATGCAAGTGCCAGCGGGGAATAGTAACCGCAATAGCGGACTTTGGATCAACATGGAGCAATGGTAAATGCACGTTGTTTCAATCAAGAACGCCATCCCTGAAAATGTGATTCAAGTGGGGTTTGTCCGCGTTGATGCACAACAAGAAGCTGAGCGGCTAATGTTCTTAGACAGAAACACCGGCGGGCTTTTATTTCATTGCAGCACTGGCACCGGCATTATTGACCGCTTTGTGCCGCTGAGCTACACGGTTGACCCTGTATTGATGGTGGTCATGCTCGATGACGATGCGCAATATAGCGGCAAGATTTTCGACTTAGTACAGGCGACCACAGTGGACTTGGCCACTTTTAATCCCGCCGATCCGTTTCCCGAACCAGGTGCTTAAATGTTCGTTAAACTGCGTTTTTCTTCTGGCTATGAGGTTAAAACCAGCCCGCTTATTATGCGCTTCGGCGATGATGGTGGGCCGGTTGACCCGCCAGAGCCGGTATTTGTTGAAACGGGCCAAGAGTGGCATATGCCTTGGCGCAATGGCGAATCGATTGAGTCTGCAACAACGCAGCGGTGGACAAGCTTGGCCGAGCAGCGCGACTTCACACACGCTTGGCAGACTACCGAGGCTGTGGGCCAGCAAATACAATGCGCATGGCTCAATGGAGAGCCCATTGGCAAGCATTATCAATTAGCGTTTTCAAGTTCACACCCGCTCACCGGCACAGACTTTACCTGGCGCTACGCTTCACTACTACCGAGCGAGCAAGCAGCATGGCACATGCGCTGGCGAACCAAATCACCACTCTCCGGCACAGACTTCACCTGGCGTTGGAAAGCAGGCCCACTCACCGGCATCGATGCAACGATGGAGTGGTGGCAAAGCCCTCATGAAGTTGGCCAATCAGTGCTGATGCACTGGGGGCCGTATCCGTGGCAATGGATTTGTTATTGGGTCGCGCACCCGTTCCCAGGAGCCGTTAAGCTGCGCTTTGATGAGCAAAGCCAGACCCATACGGGCGCAATCTCGATGCGTTTCGATGAGCCGCAAAAAGTGTGCTACTGGGGTTTACCAGGCGGCGATCAGCGAGGCTGGGACGATGTACCAACAAACGAAATTAAGGTGCCTATTATCGCGCCTGTTGCAAGGAGCTATTTGATGCAACCAACTTTTACGTGCGTGAGGGTGCGTGATGAAATGCAGATCATGCTTAGTTCATTCACTCACCAGCAAAGTCGCGGGCAATTCGCCGCCGTGGTTAATTTAAAGTTTATGTCACGCATTGACCAAGAACGTGCCATTAACGAGTTGCTGCGTATCGAGCTCAACGGCTATGAATTTTACGCCTGGGCCGAAAGCCCCTCTAAACAGATTTCATTTAATAACTATCAATATTCAGCAAGTGGGCGTAGTCGAGTTGCTGAGTTAGCTTCACCTAACAAGGCACCGGCCAATTACTCAAACCAGACAGTGCAAACAATTGCAGGGATAATGAGCGGCCTACTTTCGGATGGTTGGACTCTTGATAGCCAAGTAATTGATTTTCCAGTGCCGGCCCGAGCTTTCAACATTATGAATAAAGCGCCGGCAGAAGCGCTAAATGAAGCTGCAGAACGCATTGGGGCTATGGTGCTTTGCGATGACTCTCTAAAAAAAGTCCGCATCGTACCACGGTGGCCTGTTATGCCCTGGGATACAGCAAGCGCGACCTGTGATGTAGTTCTTAATGAAGGGGTGATCATCAGTCACAGCGCAAGAGAAATAAGACAGCCTGATTTTAATGTTGCCTTTGTGAGAGGTGAGCAGGAGGGGGTGAGCTGTCGCGTTAAACGTAGAGAAACGCTGGGCGATAGGTATGCACCTGAAATCGTTGATAGCCTCATTACAGATATACAAGCGGCTAGGCAGAGAGGGAGCGCGGTGCTAGCCGATAGCGGTAAAAAAGAGGAGAGCACTATAAAGACGAAAATTATGCCGCAGTTGCCGCCCTTACAACGTGGCCAGTTAATTGGCATTCAGTATGCCCAGCATCTATATAAGGCAACATGCGACACGGTTACAGTAAGCGCCGCAGTAGACAAGCAGGGCCGAATCACAATCAATCAAACAGCGGGGCTAGTTAAAAATGTCTAATGCTTTAAGCCGGCTAAGCGCGATACTGGCGAACCCAAGGCGTACAATTGTGGAAGTGGTGCAAGTTCACTCAAATGGCACCACCACAGTTAGGCACGCCGATGGCAGTGAAACAACCGTTTTAGGGTCTGATGTGGTCGCCAGCCATGCGTATATGGAAAATGGTAAAATTATCGGTGAAGCACCGGATTTACCTTATTATGAAATAGAAGTGTAGCAATGACTTTTTGACAAAGTTTTAATGGCTAGAAGGTGAGTTTCCATCCGCTTCCGATAGAGTCCCTTTGCTCGGCTTCACTTCCTCACTCTCTAGTATTTTTTTGATAACGAGAGCATTCTTGTAAGGCCATGTTAGAGAATTAAAAAAGAAGGCTGATAAAAACACTGAAGTAGCGAAAATGGCCCTCGCTGTTAATTCAATGAGGGAGTAGTCTTGCGAGGAACCTGAAAGTACTAATAATTGAAGCACTGAGAAGATACCTACAACGAACCCGAAAAACGAGCTAGCTTTAGATGAGGCCCAATCAAATCTATTTAATTTTACTGTTAGCTGATCGTCTTCTATAACCAAGTATCTATTTTGAAAAGCCCTTCTAATCATGACCCATGTAATTTCTTTCTCATGAGTCTCTGCAAGAACCATCAGTTTCTTCCTCTCATAACTAGTGGTCATAATCCCATAAAATTTTTTGAACGAATAGGTCTCAATATAATCCTTCAGGAGCTTATGAGCTTCGTCGCTCAGAGCTGTACACTCCAATAGCTCCTTTGCTTGAGCTATATCTCTCATTTTTCTTTCCTGAAGCTGAAGAAGCAATTGTGTCGGTTGCTTCTTCATAATGATTGCACCTAACAGAAAGGCGAGAAAAATCCACACCCCCTGCGGGTTTGATAGACCCAAAATCCACTCTTCTAACTTCACCATTATACCCCTAAACTCCCAAATCTTATGGTTTACAGCTATCAGTCACTATGGGGTTACCATATCCTTGCGAGTCCTTTATTCTTCCATTTCTTAAACACTCCCAAGAGCTAACCGGGTCATCTGTATTCCATTGTTTCATTAGTTCCAACGTGCTCGAATCAATGTTTGCGCCATACCGTTGGACCATATAAAGGTAGGTTCTGGCAATATCACCTCTGACGCCGTGTGAAGGTTCAGCGGTGTCCTTATCAAAATCAACTTCAAAATCACACTGACCATACAGCCTATTTTCTCCAGTTATAACTGCGAACTGATAGTTCGAACGGTCTGCGTTTAGTTCTCCAACGGCAGGCACCAAGTTTACTAAATCGTCGTGGGCTCTTCTGAAAAGAGGCACTAATTCATACGCACATTCACGGCCAGAGAGGTAAGAGCCATCATTTTCTTGGCATTCCGGAAAATTCTTGCGATTTTTCCACTCATCGAGTTCCCCACCAATGATATGTGCGGGCATAATGTGTTCCCACTCTATGCGAGATACTCTAGCGTTTGGCTTGCCGCTATTAGTAATTGGTCTTCTTGGTTCATATCCGCACGAGCTAGGTTCGATCATCGTTTCATGAGTATTGCCATCACCATCTAAATCTTGAGTGTCGTCAAAAACAAAATTACATTCGCAGTAGAAAGTTGTGTCTTGGTCAAAATAAACGTCTCTTTCTGCTTTTGATTTAGCATTGCTGAAGCTGGTGGGGTAGTTACTAGGTAAGGGGGGTAGGGTCAGCTTACTGGTTGATGTTGGTTGTGGAGTTGAATTGTGGCAATGGTAGCCACCTGATTTATTATCTTTATGGCACCCATCAGAGTTAGTTCGACCACTATGGGCCAGAGATTTAGTTGTCAACAACAGGGTGCATGCTAGTAGAGGCAGGATGTATGGTTTCATTTTTGCGTCCTTTCTGAGGTGCCAGTTACAAAAGTTAGGCTAGACCAAAAGCAGAACCACCGCCAGCCACGAAAAATTCACCAAGCCAACTTGGACAAAGACGCGTTGAATAACACTGAATAGTCATCTTTTGACCTAATAATTTTTGCTCCCATCGACGTTAAGTGGCGAGCGCCTGACAAATTCATATTTGCAGGTGCATTGTCAGGTATAACAGTAAATAATGGATGTCTCTCTTCAAGACAAAATTTCGCATGTGTCATAGTTCCACTTTTTTCAGCACACTCTACGATGACAGACGAACTAGAGAGCCCAACTTGAATTCGATTGCGGGGTACGAAATTTTGTTTCCTTGCTGGACTGCCCGGCGGCTGCTCACTGACTATAAGGCCACCGGTATTTAATATTTGCTGAGCCAGGGCACTATTTGACTTTGGAGTAAATATATCAACACCTGACGCCAGTACAGCGATAGTTGGACCATTTACTTCTACAGCACCTTTATGTGCTGCAGCATCAATTCCCAAAGCTAAACCAGATACTACGGGGATATTGTTGAGAGCTAGAAATGAAGAGATCCGCTGAGCTATTGTTAACCCTGTCGAGGAAGCATCCCTAGAACCAACTACACTAACCCCGGGAGCTCCCAATAACTCTAAGTTACCCATCGCCCAAATTGTACGAGGAGGCGCCATGATACTTGCGAGGTGATTTGGGTAAAGGGCATCACCCTTGCGTATCTCTGTGATATCAAACATTTTTATGAAGTTTTACCTAATGCTATTGCCGCTACAACAGTATATCCTGCACGCTCAAGTTTTGAAATTGCAGCTTTCATACTATTGCCGGTAGTAGTGACGTCATCCAACAGAACTACAGGTTTTTTGTTAGAAGCAGGTGTGGGAACTGACAAGGAATTTACGTGAACTTCGATAGCTCGGTTTCCACCAGCGGCTAACTTGTCGATAGATTCGTCACGCTTTATCAGGTTACCTTTATCATTTAATACATCAAACTTTTGAGAGAGTTTTGGTATGAGTTGTTTAAAGCCTGGATGGTGCTTTCCTTTTGTACTTGATGGCACCGTCGCAACATAGAATGGCTTATTACCTACTAGCTCGGTTATTTTCTTTTCAACACGACTTAGCCAGAACGGTATTGATTTAGCCTCTCCTTTTTTAAAAGAGAGAAGCATGCCTGAAACATGGTCAAATGCTGGGTTGTTGCCTTGGTGATATGGATTATATCGCGAGAGATGGTGAATATTCATAGCTAGTCCCTTAGTCGGCCTCAACGAACCCATTCCGTTGAGTTCAAATTCCGTACAAAATATTAGCGCGTACCTAAAAATAGTCAACTAACAATTTTTGTGAATTAGATCGCCACCTTTTGCTTAGCTTGGTTAAGATAACCAGCTAAACTCGCAACCTTCAGGTAAAGTAATAATTCTTTCTCCATACCGATACCTTCTCCTGGGAGGTATATAACCGTCGGCTCGAACAAAATTATCGTCATAGCCATAAGTTTCTCTTAGACCGAACGCCATACGTTTGATTACCTGTTGCTTCGTGAGCTCTACACCTGTAAACGCATCAAAATAAGTAGGGCCTATACCTCCAAATGATGCCTGGCTGTCAATATGGATAGGCCTAAAGTAACTAGCTTTCCAACACGACCAGTGTGCAGGGCCGTTTAAAAGCCAAATGATTCCAGGTGTGAGCTCTTTTCGACAAATCGAGCAGATCACTTTCATGAAGTAGCATCCACTTTTATTGCCTGGCTAGGTACGGGCTCCATTAGGGGGGTCAACTCATCGGCGCTACTCCAGAGCCAGTAATCTATATCCTCTGGGTGAATAAGGAGAGGCATGCGTCCGTGATATTGTGAGCATTTGGAGTTGGGTCTAATTGTAAGCGTGATTAATTGTGCTCCTAAATCATTAGGATAATAAATACCAGCCATAAAAAGAGCGTGTACCTTTGAGCCAGAGAATAGGTACTTTTGCTTACGTTTGTCGCCTTCGTCTCGCCATTCGTACCAACCAGAGCAGGGGATAAGACATCGGTGACTTTGCATCGCTTGACGAAATGTTTTCTTCTCTCTTGCAGTTTCAGCTTGTGCATTAATCAATAGCCTTGAGGACCACGAAGTTTTCAAACCCCAAGTGGGATTTAATTGATAGATTCCATCGGAGGAACCCGCTATAACGCTTACTTGCTGGGTGGGTCTCAAGTCTGTATTAGTGTTTGCCTCAAACTTGATCCCTAAAATTTCTGAAACAATACCGCATAAAGGATCATTGATAACGTTTAGCCGTCCACACATAAGCTATCTCATCTCACAATCTTAATACTGTTTAAATATACAGTGCAATATTAAGTTGGACAAGGAACGGTCAAAAAGTACCTAGATTGGGTTATCCATACTTATTAGATAGCTTAGTAACAATTGAGAAATTTAGAATATTGGGCTGGTGGTTTTGATAAAGTCAGGGAGCCAGTTTGTGGCTTAAAATATGACGATAAACTCGGATTGGAGGATGATTCCAAAAATTATTTTACTACTGAATTACTACTGAATTACTACAGCAATTTTGAAGGAGGCTAGATAGAACTTTCTAACCAGTTGTTTCTAGGGGG
>NZ_BCAI01000022.1:0-44514 GCF_001293805.1 Pseudoalteromonas sp. SW0106-04
GATGCAAGCACCTCTTCGTTTCCGCTCGACTTGCATGTGTTAGGCCTGCCGCCAGCGTTCAATCTGAGCCATGATCAAACTCTTCAATTAAAAGTTTTTTGAAGCCGAAGCTTCAGCTCAATGAATACTGATTTTGATTTCCCATCTATAAGAGATGAGATATCGAATTGACTGTGCTGCAACAAGTAAACTTGTTGCTGTTGGTCACTCAGCTTCTCTTTTGAGAAAACACATTGAGACTCTAAATTTGTTTGCGTCATCTAGCGAACTAGAATCGGCTGTTAGAACTCAATCTGTACGAGTGCCCACACAGATGATTGCTTCATATTTTTAAAGAACGTTTTAGGCTTTCGCCTCGGAAGCTTTGCTCCCGTTCAGGGCTGCGCATTCTACGCTTTCCTGATTTTGTGTCAACACTTAATTTTAAGTTTTTTAATTCGCTTTAAACTAAGTTTTATTTGACTCACCTGACTCATTGAAGTGCTTGTTTGTAAGCAGTCCGCCGTATCGGTGGATGCGCATTATAGGGGGATCGAAAATGAGATCAACACTTTTTTTAAAGATCTTTTCTGATCGCTCAATTTAGCAACAAAAATGTGTTTTTTGCTCATTTTTAATACATCTATACTGAGCTTGAGCAATAAAACCCGAAGTTTCCCGCTTTACTTGTTGCTATGTGTTGTAATGTCGTTAAGATAACACACTGCATTTTGTTAATTTTATGTTTATTCTATGTATATTTGGTAGATCACAATGACGTCACCTAATTTAAAAGCAATTATAATCTCAGTTTCTATCGCTGTTCTGGGTTTTCTTATACTGCAATTTGCAGTTCCTCAGCTGCAGCTTTCACCAGCCGTTACATTTGCGCTAGGCGCTATATTGGCGGGTTTCGCTCCCTTAGCTTTCAGCCAGTCACCGCAGCATGATGCGGTAGATGCCGATGTAACCGATACGAAAACACTCTATGTTGGTAACTTACCCTACCGTGCAAACGAGCATATGGTTAAGGAGTTATTTGAGCAACATGGCACTGTTTTCAGTGTTCGATTACTCAAAGATAAACACACAGGCAAGCGCCGAGGTTTTGGTTTTGTCGAAGTCGCATTGAAAGATGCGGATAAGATAATTGATAAACTGAATGACAATGAGTACCAAGAACGGACTCTGAAAGTTAGAGAAGCGAAGCAGAAGCAAGAAGGCAACGCATAAAATAAGAGGGCTTAAGCCCTCTTTTTTTATATTCCATCACCATCTATATGCAAACCACATTCTCGATTAAGGCCAAAGAAGCGCGTCTCCTCTTCGCTCATACCCGGCTCGAGTTTACGAGTAGTATGCACATCCCCCATCGAAACATAGCCTTGCTCCCACAAAGGGTGATACGGCAGAGCATGTTTAGTTAGATACTGGTATACATCACGGTTCGTCCACTCCAATATAGGATAAACCTTGACCGTACCGCGACTAATTTCAACCACATTTTTGTCCTGGCGAGTGCTCGACTGCTGACGACGTAAGCCACTGAACCAAGTACCGACTTCCAGCTCGTTCAATGCTCTGGTCATGGGCTCAACTTTGTTGATTTGGTTATAAAGCTTAATGCCAGCCTCTCCCTGCTCCCACAACTTACCATACTTAGCTTCTTGCCATGCGGGACTGATAGCTGCTTTATAGACTTTTAGATTAAGCTGTAAGCGCTCAGTCATCTGCTCTATAAACTGGTAGGTTTCTGGAAATAAGTACCCTGTATCAGTCAGCACTACGGGAATGTCGCGCTTTTGCGCCGTTAGCATATGCAGCATCACCGCCGCTTGAATACCAAAGCTGGAGGACAGCATGGGTGTGCTTGGCAAGTTATCCAGCGCCCATACAACACGTTGCTCTGGGGTTTTGTCCGCAAGTATTCCGTTGATATCGGCTAGCAAGCTTCGTTGCTGTTCTTTTTTAAGCGTTAAAATGTGCTTAAAATAACTCATGACTTGTCCTCATTCCCGCACTTAGTTATGCGTGGAAGTCTGTCTTTGATACTTTGACTTCAGTAACGATGCCTTGGCGAATAACAAAATCCCCAAACCCTTCGTCTTGCTCGCGTTCATTGGCCCAACGACCGATTAGCTCGTCTAGTGCTCCTAAGTAAGTCTCTTCGCCGACATTTTCGAGATACAACTTAGGAATACGTGTTCCTTCTCGGTTGCCCCCGAGATAGAAGTTATACTTACCCGGCCCTTTACCCACTAAACCAGCCTCGGCGAGCATGGCTCGACCACAACCATTGGGGCAACCAACCACGCGCAAAATAATGTGCTCATCGGCAACATTGTGCTTGGCTAGTAAGGCTTCCGTTTTTTCGATTAAACTCGGTAAATAACGTTCAGCTTCTGCCATCGCCAACGGACATGTGGGCAATGACACACAGGCCATAGACGCTTTGCGCTGCTCGCTATCAGCGTCGTCTATAAGGCCATGCTCACGCGCCAACTGTTCTATTGTGGCCTTTTGCTGTGCAGGTACACCGGCGATGATAAGGTTCTGGTTTGCAGTCATGCGGAAATCACCTTGGTGGATTTCTGCAATTTTTCGGCATCCTGTTTTTAAAGGCTTACCTGGAAAATCTAGGATACGGCCATTTTGAATAAACAAAGTAAGATGGTGTTTACCATCGATGCCCTCAACCCAACCAAAACGGTCACCACGATGAGTAAACTCATAGTCACGACTTGGTTCAAACTTGACGCCAGCGCGCTTTTCAACTTCCGCTTTAAAGGCATCGCTACCAAAGGTGTCTAAGGTGTATTTCGTTTTCGCGTTTTTACGATTTACGCGGTTACCCCAGTCACGCTGCACTGATACCACATGCTCTGCAATCGCTAAGGTGTGTTCTAAAGGCACAAAACCAAAGTCGTCTGCTTTACGCGGATAGGTATTCACGTCACCATGAGTCATGGCTAAGCCACCGCCCACAAGTACGTTGAAACCAATAAGCTTGCCATTTTCAGCAATCGCCACAAAGTTCAAATCATTGGCATGTACATCCACTTCATTATTTGGCGGAATAGTGACCGTAGTCTTAAACTTACGCGGCAGATAAGTAGACCCCAAAATAGGCTCTTCATCTGTGCTCTCTGACTTTTCACCATTAAGCCAAATTTCCGCGTATGCTCGGGTCTTTGGCAACAAATGCTCAGAGATCTTCGCTGCCCACTGATAAGCCTCTTGATGTAGCTCAGACTCAACAGGGTTTGTGGTGCACAACACGTTACGATTCACATCACCCGCAGTAGCGATAGAATCGATACCGACACTGTTGAGCATCTGGTGCATATCTTTGATGTTAGGTTTGAGCACGCCATGAAACTGGAAAGTTTGTCGCGTCGTCAAACGGATACTGCCGTACATGGTTTTTTCATCAGCAAATTTGTCGATGGCCAACCACTGTTGTGGCTTGATAATACCGCCTGGCATCCGCGCCCGCAGCATTACATTGTGCAGAGGCTCTAGCTTTTGTTTTGCCCGCTCTGGGCGAATATCGCGATCATCCTGCTGATACATGCCGTGAAAACGGATCAGCTGGAAGTTGTCAGCGTTAAAACCACCGGTGATCTGATCCTTAAGATCAGTTTCAATGGTGCCACGCAAAAAGTTACTTTGCGTTTTAAGACGCTCGTTGTCAGCAAACTTCGCCTCGGGGTCATGCTTGCTATTTGGCTTGTAGTCGCTCATATCAATTCCTACATTATTTGCGCTGACGGAGTGCGCTTAATAAACATCTTTTTGGTAACGGTTGGCGCTGCGTAAATCTTTAATGTACTGCTCAGCACTTTCGTCGTCTCTGTTGCCATGAGTTTTCACGACATCAATTAAAGCTTGATGAACATCTTTGGCCATACGGTTCGCATCACCACACACATACAAGTGAGCTCCTTGCTCTAGCCATGCGAAGAGTTGTTCACCCTGCTCACGCAGACGATCTTGGACATACACTTTTTCAGCCTGATCGCGACTCCAGGCAACATCAATGTTAGTGAGTAAACCCGATTTTAAATAACCCTGAATTTCGGTTTGATACAGAAAGTCTTGCGTAAAGTGTGGGTTACCAAAGAACAACCAGTTTTTACCTTGTGCGTCACGGGCTTCACGCTCTTGTAAAAACGCTCTAAATGGCGCAATGCCGGTGCCTGGACCAATCATAATGACTGGCGTGTTATCATCGCTTGGCAAACGGAAATTATCGTTATGCTCAGTGAATACGCGAACTTCACTGCCTTCTTCTGCAACACGACATAAGTAACCCGAGCAGCCGCCTAGGTGGTTCTCACCAAAGGCATCAAACTCAACGACACCAACGGTAAGGTGTACTTCGTCCTCAACCTCGCTTTGACTCGAGGCAATGGAATACAAACGCGGCTGCACCTTGCGCAAGCAATCAACCAACTCTTGAGCACCAATTTGTGCCGGATGCTGGAAAATCACATCAAAAGTTTGTCGCGCTTCAATGTATTCACGCATCGCCGCTTTATCTTCGATAAGGGCTAATAGCTCTGGTGTGTTTGTAGCTAAGGCATACTTTTCCACAAACCCTGGGTAAGACTGAGTGAGTTCTAACTTCTCTATTAACGCATCACGTAGGCTGAGACTCTCATCACCGAGCGTTATTTGCGTAGCACCATCCAGCTGCAAGAGTGACAATACTTTGTCGACCTTACTTTGCTCATTTAAGAAGTACACACCTAATGAATCACCTGGTGTGTAAGTAATATCCGACCCCTCTAAGGAGATCTCGATATGACGAACATCTTTGCTCGAGTCACGGCCGGTAATTTTCTGCACCGTCAGTAGTTCAGCTGCAAAGGGGTTTTTCTTATTGTACTGACTTGCCGCTGGGCTCGCAGCGCCAAATGGCATGCTCACCACATTTGCCTCACCGCCTTGTTGCGCTTTCAGCTCAGGCTCAAATGCATCTAGGGCTCCAGTAATCCAGCTCTCGCTTTGATCTTCATAGTCAACATCCAGATCAGCGCGTTGGTAAATGCTTTGCGCACCGAGCTTAACTAAGCGCTCTTCAAAATCTTTCGCCGTTTGACAGAAGAACTCATAGCTCGAGTCGCCTAACCCAAGCACCGCAATTTTAACGTCATCGAGCTTTGGCGCTTTTTTGGTGGTTAAAAATTCATGTAAGGCCTCAGCATCTTCTGGCGGCTCGCCTTCACCATAAGTAGAAACCACAATGCTAATAAATTTTTCTTTCTTTAATGCTGTAGGCTTGTAGTCCGCCATACTAACTAGTTTCGCGGCTAACCCTCTGCTTTGGGCTTGCTCTTTAAGTTGTGTGGCCACCGCTTTCGCGTTACCCGTTTGCGACCCGTAAAGGATCGTTAAAGCAGCAGCCTCAGTGGTAGCGGGCGCACTCACAGCTCCACCAGCCATGGCTGCAGTATTTGCGTTGGCAGCGAGATAACCACTGACCCACGCCTGCTGAATTGGATTAAGTTCAGCCACCAAACCTTGGAGCTTCTGCACCTGTTCAGGTGTAAGCGGGCTTGCAGCCGCATGCAGCTGGTTTAACAACATTTTAATTCCTCTGACCCATGAAAAACGCCACCATGTAAGTTTGCGGTGGCTGATTAAATTCGTACTACGTTGGCAACCCAAGTCACTTTTTTGGGTTTTTGTTAGCGTGAAGCATACCTATGAGCGACGCTTGGAAAAAAGAATAGAATCTGCTTTGTTATTCCATTTGGTTATGAAATTAGAATTTATCCAACAAAAACAATTTAACGGATCAACGACTATAGTTACCCTGTGTCACTTTGGGGTAATACTCCTTCGGCACAATTTATAACCAAAAGAATCAACAGGTATAACAATGAGAAATTTTTCACACAACATCGTGGCGCTCACGCTACTGTCAACGGCTAGTTTCGCTGTTCAAGCTCAGGTATTGGACAATGGTGGGTTTGAGGCTTGGAACGCAAATGTTCCTTCAGGGTGGAGCACGATCGATACTGGTATTGAAGTGAGTCAAGAGTCTGCCAATATATATGCTGGCAGCTATGGCGCCAAGGTGCGCGTAACCACTGGCTCACAAAGCAGTACAGACCTACGACAAAGTATTGATGTAAGTGCCGGCCAGCAATATCAATTTGCCGTTTGGGTTAAACATACCGAAGGCAACGTGCGTGCACGGCTATACGTTGATGGCTATCAAAACTACTCTAACCCAGCACAAACAAATCAATGGCAACAATTAAGCTATACCTATACTGCCACTAGCAGTGGTCAAATAGAGGTTGGCTTACGCTTTTATGATGTCAGTGGCTTTGATGGTAGTGAAGTGGTCTATATCGACGAATTTATTCCGAGCAACGGCCACAGTGAGCCACCAACAGGCTCTTGCAGTGAGCACTCTGTCACCTTAACTCTGCACACCGATAACTATGGCAGTGAAACGAGCTGGGAGCTGAGCCAACAAGGGGGCAACGTCGCCAATGGCAGTGGCTACCAATCTAACCAAGAATACAGTGAAGACATGTGCTTGGCCGATGGCGAATATACCTTCACCATTTTTGATAGCTATGGCGATGGGATATGTTGTGGACAAGGTTCTGGCTCTTATGAATTAAGCAATGGCAGCACCGTGCTAGCCAGTGGCGGGCAATTCACCTATTCGCAAGCCACATCTTTTACCCTCGGCGACAGCGACCCGGTAGATCCCCCTCCAGTCGACGGTTACTATAGCTCAGCTTCAGGGTTAAGCGGATATGCCTTAAAAACCGAACTACATAACCTCATCAGTAACCATGCCAATCAGGGTTATGGTGCCATTTGGGGTTTCTATGATCAGTACGCTCGAGACAGCTACTATGAGAATGACAACAGTATTCTCGATCGCTACTCAGAGCGTCCTTTAAGCACTGACTCACATAGCTTCATTAGCATCAACGACCAATGTGGCAGCTACAGTCGAGAGGGTGATTGCTACAATCGCGAGCATAGCTTTCCAAAGAGCTGGTTCGGTGGCAAGGTTGAGCCCATGAACTCAGACGTACACCATATTTTCGCATCTGACGGCTATGTAAATGCCAAACGTGGAAGTTATCCTTTTGGCGAGGTCGGCAGTGCTAGCTACACTTCCAGCAATGGTTCAAAATTAGGCGTCGCACGCAGTGGCCTAGGTTACAGTGGCACGGTGTTTGAGCCAATTGATGAATTCAAGGGCGACTTTGCACGTGCCCATTTTTACATGGCAACACGCTATCAAGACCGTATTGCCGGCTGGAAGAACAATTCGACCTATGGCAGTGCCGTGCTTGATGGCAGCAGCAATCAAGTATTCAGCTCATGGGCACTGACGATGTTATTGCAGTGGCATCAACAAGACCCAGTCTCTCAAGCGGAAATAGACCGCAATAACGGCGCTTACAACCATCAAGGCAATCGGAACCCTTATATCGATCATCCCGAGTTTGCAGCCCTGATTTGGCAATAGTCGTTCACAACTAAAAAGGCGCCAATTGGCGCCTTTTTACACTTTAAATGACTTTAATCTTGTTCTAAGCCGTACAGCGTAATCTCAATACCTGCACCAATAGCAGAAATACGAAGTAAAGTATCGGCGCTAATGGCTTCATTAAAACATTTAGGCGAGTGACCAGAGCTAAAGCCCAAATCAAACGTACGACGCGAGCAGCTCAGCCATTGTTTAAGTCCGGCTTTAGAACATGACTCAATCAGCTCGCACAATTCATTGATGGCTTTATCTGGGCTCGGGCTATCGACGTTAGCCTCAATGCGCGCGAGCTGGCGTGTTTCGTCTTTGTCATAGTGCAAAACAATGGCGCTTTTGTCTAAATCAGCGACTAGCGCGCTAATATCATGTTGTGACTCCAGCTCAAGATCCACATTAAGAAATTGAATATCTGCCATGCACCGTTCCTATTATCCACGCACTAGTTATTAACTGCGTCATTGTGTCACATTGACCGCCAATAACAAGAGCGTAAACTGAGTTACACCTGCCACAAAGACAACAACAATATGAATAAACGTCTTTTCAAGCACAGCCGAACATTACACAAATGGGCTGGATACGCACTTGTGTTGCAATTATTTGCTTGGCTCATGGGTGGCCTTGTAATGAGCGCACTGCCGCTCGACAAGGTACATGGTAAGCATTTGGCAAAACGCACGCTAGGGAACCCCTTTTCCAGTAGCGACTATACCGCCTCCTTGGATAACATTCGCATGCAGATGCCCTCATTGAGGCAGCTACAATTTACTCACCGCCTCAACCAAGCGATCATTATCGCGGTAGATGACAAACAAAAGCGTGTCTTTAATGCCCAAACAGGCCAGCTATCTGAAGCTCTAAACCAGGCTCAGGCTAAACGCATCGCCCATGAACACTACCTTGGCGAGGGTGAGGTTAGCCACGCGAAGCACCTCGCCACTGGGCCACAGGAGATTGGCTACTGTCAAAATGTGTGGCGTATTGAGTTCGATGACTGGTGTGCAACAACGCTATATTTAGACGCGCACAGTGGCCAGTTTATTACTGTTCGCTCAACTATTTGGCGCATTTTCGATTTCTTCTGGATGCTGCACATTATGGATTACCAAGAGCGCAAAGATTTCAACAACCCGCTGCTGATAAGCTTTGCAGCTGCCTCTGTGTTATTTGCTATCACAGGAGGTGTGTTGTTGCTGCAAAACCCACCTTGGCGACGGCGGAAAAAGCGCAGCTAATGTCTAAAGGGCGATGCCTCAAAGGTGAGCACACCGCCAGTGCTATTTACGAAAGTGTTGCTTCAATAATTGCGCGAAGGCTTGGACCTTAGCACTGCGATGCACTTGATGGTGAGTCACCAACCAAATATCACTGTGCCAGCTTAACTCACTGCCAAGCACAGGCTTTAGCTGTGGGTATAAAACTGCCACTTCTCTTTGCATCCCGCCAATCCCTAGGCCGCTGGCAATCGCCCGATTGGCATCAGATGTTTCTGACACCCGCAAGGTGATCTGCTCACCCGGTATATGCTCATCCACCCAAGCAAAATAAGGGACTCGACTATTGAACCCGGCCACACCAGATATGAAATGATGCTGTTGCAACTGGGCCATGGACTGTGGTTCACCGGTGCGAGCCAAATAACGTTCGTGAGCGTACAACCCTGCCTCGATAGTACTGAGGTGTTGGGCAATATAATCGCCCTCATCCGGGCGCGGACCAGCACGCACAGCAATGTGGGCTTGGCCATGATCGAGGCGCAAGCGCTTTTGATCCAACAGCACTTCTAATTGCACCTGGGGGTGCAGTGTTTGAAACTGCTCACATACCGGTGCCAACACATCGATAAAGCCGCTTACTGTTGTTAGCAGTAACGAGCCAGACAAAGTCGTGTCTGCAGCCATAATATCGTTGTGTAATAACTCTAACTGCTCGTTGATTTGCTCTGCACTTGCAAACAGTTTGGCACCGGTTTCTGTCATGGAGTAACCTCGAGCATGGCGGTGAAACAATCGCGCATTCAAACTTTGCTCGAGATGATTAATGCGTCTTAGCACTGTGCTATGGTGCACACCTAAGGCTTCGGCCGCTGAGGTAAGAGTCCCTCTTCTGGCAACTTCAAATGCTACTTTGATATCCTGCCAGTCGTTAAATTCTATCGCCATGGTTGCATTCTCTGTGTATATACGCACATAAGCTTTGCGTTTTTTGCGCTTTTTTGCAAGTCTGATTTTGGCTAAAGTACGTACTAACACAGACCAACTTACAGCATTAGGATATTCACTATGGCAACAGCAAAAATTATCGCCCTCGCAGGCAGCCTTCGTAAAAATAGTTTCAATCAGGCAGTGATCAATCATGCCGCACAATTGGCGCAACAGCAGGGCAGCGAAGTCGAAGTAATTTCTTTGGCGGAGTTAAACTTGCCCATGTTTGATGAGGACATTGAAGCGCAAGGTGTACCAAGCAGTGCGCAACAACTAAAAGATAAATTGCGTTCAGCGGATGCTATTTTACTTGCTAGCCCGGAATACAATGGCTCAATCACAGCGGTATTAAAAAACGCCATAGACTGGGCATCACGTACTGAAGCCGGTGCGACGCCCGCATTTCGTAACAAGGTGGTAGCGTTATTCGCAGCGTCTCCTGGCGGACTCGGTGGCCTACGCGGCTTAAATCACGTGCGTGACATCCTCAGTGGCATTGGCGCATTAGTGCTTGGTGACCAGCTCGCTATTGCTGGTATCCACGGCTTTGTCAACGACCAAGGAGAGCTGACCGACAGCGCCACCAGCGAGAAAATAGCCGGGCTTACGTCACAACTTATCGACGTAACGTCTAAGTTGAAAAGCTAAAAAGCTGCCGGCGATAGCGATATAACGCAACGACGTTGCTGCTTACAAACAAGCCCTCAAGTAACGCAGCCATAGGGGAGCCTGCAGCAACGCCATACGCTAGCCAACAACCACTACCCAAGAGCATCAGTAAACGCATCGTCAATTGCCGGCGCTGAAATGCAGCGCAGGTTTGTATACAACTTCCCGCCAAAGCCCACAGCGAAATAGGCGACTGCCATACAAATAAAGTTGCCAGTATCGACAGAGCTATAAATATCACCATTAGCCGCCGCTGTTGATAATGAATACTGAGCGCAAAGCGCAAAGACGCCAGCAGCATCAGGATGGCGCCGCTGTACTGAGTTAATAAAACATAATGGCCACTGGTCAGAGCCGTAGATAGCACCAGGCATATTAGGACACTACGCCTTTGTGGTAATTGAAACGATACTAAATCGCAGACAATAGCGATAGCAACCAGTAGCTGAGATAACCAAAACCAATCCATACTCCCTCCACTGCCGGAGTATGCCGAGTATAGGCTGGGGCCGCCTTAACCTTTGTTAATTCAATCCTAAACGAGCGCGTATCCGCGACAGACTCACGGCACTAATCCCTAAATATTTGGCCACTTGCGTAAGCGATAATTGCGCCAACCAGTGTGGTCGGTGGGTTAATAAAAACTGGTAACGCTGCTGTGGACTTTGCAGCAACAGGAAGGCTTCTTTAGACTCTTTAAATAATACTTGTTGCTGTAGCAAAGCCATAGTTAATGAGTGCCACCGAGGCTGTGCCAGCTCTGCCAGGGGCACACGCAACAAGCGGCTGGGTTTGAGTACCTCTAAGCTGTAGTTTGCAGGCTGTTGAGTGATCCAGGCGCTGTACATAAAGGCCAATTCACCCTGAAAATAGAACTCTTTATAATGTTGTTGTCCTTGCTCATCGAGATACGCGGCAACTAACACCCCGGATTGTACAAAGTATGCGTAACGCTGCTGTTGTTGCTGTTCGAGCAATACATCATGAGTGTTCATCTCTAAACTTTTGATAGCATTACTGTGAGCGAGTAACTGTTGCAGTTGCTCACTCACAACTTGACTGGCCTGCCCTAATTGCTGATAAGCCAAGGCACAAGCCTCTGCAACTGGTTAACTTTGCACATTTGTCGCTGCCAACTTTGCTTGAATAAAATCATTGTGAGTTACATAGAGTAAATCAGCTACACGGCGAATAACATGCTCTTCATGCTTATCTAATTGACCATCTGCATAGGCCAATCGCCATAACAACTCGATAATCTCAATACGCTCTTGTGCATTGGTATTGTCATTTATCTGCTTAGAAAAACGGAAGTAATCAATGGCTTCATCAAGGTCTTGACTGGCCGCTGTGATTAAGTTGTTTACTTCTTCCTCGCCTAAATCAAAGTATTTCTGTAACAGCACGACCATGGCTTTGCGCTCATCTTCTTGTAGTTCGTTATCGGCACGCATAACCTCAACCAGTAGCGCTGCGACTGAGGTTTTAAAATCAGGCGAGTCATCTTGCTGTGGCTGTGACTGTAAAGAATTAAAGAACCGTTTTAAATTATTGAGCATGGCACGCCTCCCGCTTGGTGTTACACTCACTGTAAAGGATACTCCCAGTACACACAACAAGGGTTGTTTATGTCGTCATATCGCTATGCTTTTCTGCTTTTCATGGTCGCAATGAACTGGGGATGTAGCTACACTCCTGCGCCTATTGGTGAGCAAGAAAAGTTCTATGACTTTGATAATAAAGTGCATTACTACCAAACTAGGTTAAGTAAAAAGCGCTATCGTCTGGAAGTGGTTGAGGATGGCTACCAACAGTTCACCAACCAGAGTGTGTTTTTATTACGTCACAGCGCTCAGTTGTGTAATGATTCCACCTTCTCTTTGCGCATCACCCAAGGTGTGCAAGACTATGAACGCTTCCCTACTCACCCGCGAGGTTATGAGCCCAACTTGGTTGCTGAGCTCATTTGTGAGTAGCCCTGCGCAATTAGTCTTTATACCCCCAAGGGGCCTTTGGCGGGGTAATGGGCTGGGTCAAATCAAAATCAACGCGAAACTCTCGTCCCTGGCGCACTAGCCGATAAGTAAACTGCTCTGGGTAAATATACATTTGCCAAGTATTACCCACTGACTGTGGGATCCCTTGCTGTACAAATAACTCTTTGGAGTACTGATCGGCCGGGAATGACTGCATGGTGGCATAACCGGCATCCACGGTATGGCCGCCGTACATAGTCGAGACGTCATCGCTGCCATCCTTATGGCGATGGTCATGCTTTAAGCTTAAGCCACTGCCCGTTTTAGTAATAATCCAGGTGCGCGAGGCATCATCACCGACATGAAACGGCACTTGTAACTCGCGCTCTGTACAACGGCGTACGTGCATGACCAGCTTTGCCTCGCTGAAGCTACTTGGTCCAGCGTTATCAACCGTCACCTTTCCTTGATAGGCTTTACCACAATGGGCTTTGATATTATTAAAAAAGGCATCGTGGGAAGGGATTGAGACCAAAGGCGCAGGGCGCGCTTGCGCACCAGTGGCAACAGCGCCTATCACAGATAACGCCGCACACGTAATCGCTAATTTCATGCTGAGTTCCAAGTAAAGTAAAAGCGCCAATATAGCGCTTTCACTGTTGCTTTCCTACTTTTTACGTTGAAGTACTAGCGGCCATTCACTGCCAGGGGCGCTGCGCCTTTAGCTGCTGCTCAAAGGCTTCAATTTGGGCATTATATTGCTCAGTCACACCGATAAAATCCAGGCCACTTAACAACCGCTCTTTAACGTCTGCCCGCACCGAGAAAGTAATCGGCGCAAAGCGCGAGCTGCGCAGTTGCTGATTCGCCAAGTCCACCTCAATATGCAGTGCTTGCTCAGACTCACACAGTGCAAATAAGGCATCCAGCTGCGCGCTCGCCAAGGCGATGGTCAACATTTGGTTATTAGCACAGTTATTAAAGAAGATATCAGCAAAGCTCTCGGCAATGATCACCGAAAACCCATATTGCTTCAGTGCCCAGGGGGCGTGCTCCCGTGACGAACCACAACCAAAATTATCACGGCTAAGAAGAATACTGGCCCCTTGGTATTGCGGGTAATTAAGCACAAACTCTGGATCGGGTTGGCCATCGCCAAGGTAACGCCAATCGTAAAACAGCGCTTTATCGAACCCATCTCGACTGGTGGAGGTTAAAAATTGCTTGGGGATAATTTGGTCGGTGTCGACATTATTCTTATCCAACGGGGCCACTAGCCCCTGATGAAAACAGCTCATTGTGCCTCTCCTTGAATATCAGTAAAGCGCCCAGTTATTGCGGCAGCAGCGGCCATCGCCGGACTCACCAAGTGGGTGCGCCCGCCCCGCCCTTGGCGTCCTTCAAAATTACGGTTGGAGGTCGACGCACAACGCTTGCCCGGAGCAAGTCGGTCATCATTCATAGCTAAACACATGGAACATCCAGGCTCTCGCCATTCAAAGCCTGCGGCTTTGAAAATATCCGCTAAGCCTTCTTCCTCAGCCTGCTGTTTTACCAGTCCTGAACCGGGCACAATTAACGCTTCTATGTCTTTGGCTACCTGCTGACCGGCGACCACCGCAGCGGCCGCACGCAAGTCCTCGATGCGGCTGTTGGTACATGAGCCAATAAACACCGTATCGACACAGATATCACTGATCTTTTGCCCAGGTCGCAAATCCATATACTTTAAGGCACTGCGAATAGCATCAGCCTTTATCAAATCTGTTTCTTTATCCGGATCGGGAATAACCTCATCCACACCCAGCACTTGCTCTGGACTGGTACCCCAGGTGACTTGTGGCTGCACCTGCTGAGCATCAATGTCGATGATCTTATCGAAGTGCGCATCAGCATCCGAGTGCAATGTGCGCCAATAGGCAACGGCCTTGTCAAAGTCTTCACCTTGCGGGGCAAAAGGCCGCCCCTTAATATACTCATAGGTGGTTTCATCGGGGGCTATAAGTCCTGCTTTGGCCCCCATTTCAATGCTCATATTGCACAGCGTCATACGCGATTCCATCGACAAAGCGCTAATTGCCTCGCCACAGAACTCGGCAACGTAACCGGTGCCACCCGCCGTTCCTAAGCGGCCGATTATGGCCATAATTAAGTCTTTCGCTGTTGCCGTGCTTCGCAGTTTGCCATGAACATGAATTTTTAAAGACTTCGCCTTTTTTTGCTGCAATGTCTGGGTGGCAAGCACATGCTCAACCTCGGACGTGCCAATACCGTGAGCCAACGCCCCAAACGCACCATGCGTGGAGGTATGGCTATCACCACAAACAATGGTGGTCCCGGGCAGCGTGATCCCCTGCTCGGGACCCATCACATGTACAATGCCCTGGTTAATGGAGTTGAGGTCGTACAATCTAATGCCGAATTCATCACAATTTGCCTGCAATGCCAGTAACTGGTTACGCGAGACAGTACTTGCAGCATCCAAAGAGCGAGATTTGGTCGAGACGTTGTGATCCATGGTTGCGAAGGTTTTCTCTGGACAACGTACGGTGCGATTTTTCTCGCGCAATCCGGCAAAGGCTTGAGGTGAGGTGACCTCATGCACAAGATGACGGTCTATGTACAGTAAGTCGGTTTGTTCATTTAGGCTGGCGACGCAATGAGCCTGCCAAATTTTATCGTATAACGTGTATGCCACTTGCTACATCCTTTTACTTGTTAAATGCGCTCGACGATGGCTGCCGCTACATCGCGCGTGGTATAGCCCGCACCGGGAAAGATATCTGGCGTGCCAACCCCTGCAGCTACGGCTTCGGCTACGGCTTTCTCAATACGCCGTGCGGCCTCGTCTTGCGCCAATGAGTAGCGCAACATCAATGCCGCACTGAGTATTTGCGCAATGGGATTAGCGACCCCTTTACCGGCAATATCTGGCGCCGAGCCGCCGGCAGGTTCATATAAACCGAAGCCGGATTGATTAAGACTAGCCGAGGGCAACAGCCCCATAGAGCCGGTGATCATGGCGCACTCATCGGACAAAATATCGCCAAACAAATTGTCACACAGCAGCACGTCAAACTGGCTCGGCTGCTTCACGAGTTGCATCGCGGCATTATCAATATAGATGTGATCAAGCGTGACATCTGGGTAATCCTTACTTACGTCATTCACTACCTCTCGCCACAACACACTGGTAGCCAAGACATTGGCCTTATCCACCGAGGTAACATGATTATGGCGCAACCGCGCCGCTTCAAAAGCAAACCGAGCAATGCGCTCAATTTCACTACGAGCATAGGTTTGCGTATCAAACGCAGCTTCGTGCTGCCCTTCACCACTGCGTCCTTTCTCTCCGAAATAAATTCCGCCTGTTAACTCGCGTACACAGAGTATATCGAAACCATGAGCGCTAATATCTTGGCGTAGCGGAGAGGAGGTGCTCAGTGCAGGTAATAATTGCGCCGGGCGTAAATTACAAAATAACCCAAAGTGTTTGCGTAGCGGCAATAATGACGCCCGCTCCGGCTGTTGCTCCGGGGGGAGGTTTTCCCATTTTGGTCCCCCTACGGCGCCAAACAGTATCGCGTCAGCGGTTTCACATGCCGCCAGCGTTTGCTCCGGCAGCGCAACACCAAACTCATCAATGGCGCCGCCGCCAACGGCGTGATGATGCAGGTTAAGGCTAAAGCCAAATTCGCGACTGCATGCCGCTAGTACCATTTCTGCTGCGGCCATCACTTCTGGACCAATGCCATCGCCGGGTAATACGGCGATACTGTAACTGTTTTGACTCATCCTGCTTTCCTTTGTTGCTGCTTTAAGCTCGACACTTGCTGTGCTCGATGAATAATGTTGTAAACGCGGATCATGGCACGTACCGACGCTTCGACGATGTCGGCGGCAAGCCCCGCGCCGTGGTAAGTACGCCCCTGATATTGGGCAATAATGTCAACCTGACCCAAGGAGCTAGCTCCTTGCCCGGTGGCATCTAAGTTGTATTCAATCACCTCCACCGCCATGCCGGTTAGTCGGGCTATGGCAGCAAAAGACGCTTCTACCGGGCCGTTGCCCGTGGCCGCTTCTTGACGCTGTTCACCGGCAATGCTCAAGCCGATGGTCGAACTGGCGACTGATTGTGAGTTCGACGCGGAATTAACAAACTGCAACTGGTAATAATCGTCTTTATCGGTGATTTGATTGAAATAAATAATGGCTTCAAGGTCGTAGTCGTATACCGTGCCTTTTTGATCGGCTAGCTCCAAAAAGCTGGCGTATAAGCTATCCATATCGTAGTCACCGCCTTGATAACCTAGTTCACTCAAGCGATGTTCAATAACATGACGGCCCGAGCGCGAGGTCATATTCAGTTGATTATTGGGCACTCCAACACTCTCTGGCGACATGATTTCATAAGTATTCTGCGCCTTGAGTACACCGTCTTGGTGAATACCTGAGCTGTGGGCAAAGGCATTTTCGCCGACAATGGCCTTGTTCGGCTGCACTGGCATATTGCAGATCTTAGCGACCTGACGCGACGCCCGATATATCTCTTCACTGCGAATATCGCTGTGCACTTGCAAATGGTCTTGGCGCATTTTCATGATCATCGCCACTTCCTCTAACGAGCAATTTCCAGCGCGCTCACCAATGCCATTAATGGTGCATTCGATTTGTCGTGCTCCCGCTTGCACAGCGGCAATAGAGTTGGCTACCGCTAAGCCTAAATCATTATGGCAATGCACACTTAAGCGTGCTTGATCAATATTGCTGACATGCGTTTTGAGATAACGGATCATGGCAGCGTATTCATCTGGAGTAACATAGCCGACCGTGTCAGGCAGATTGATAGTGCTGGCGCCTGCGGCAATAGCGCGCTCGACGACATAACATAAATCATCATGGGGTGTGCGCCCGGCATCTTCGCAGGAAAACTCAACGTCATCAGTGTATTGACGGGCTTGGCTAATTGCCTGCACCGCCATGTCGGTGGCCTCGGCGAGCGTCATGCGTAACTTATGTTCTAGGTGCAGTGGACTGGTGGCGATGAAGGTATGTATGCGGGCTCGCTGCGCGCCCTTCAGCGCCTCCCCGCATGCTTCAATGTCTTTGCTCACTGCTCGTGCTAAGCCACAAATAATGGGCCCTTGCACCTCATTAGCAATACGCTGGACGGCACGGAAATCAGCGGGGCTGGACACCGGGAAACCAACTTCCATCACATCCACGTTAAGGCGACTGATTGCATGAGCCAGTTGCAGTTTGTCGTCTTCCGTCAAACTTGCTTTCAATGCTTGCTCACCATCGCGAAGGGTGGTGTCAAATATCCATACCTTGTCTTGCATACTCAGTCCTCTAAAAGATTACCGCCAGAAATAAAAAACCCCGCTCGGGAGGGCGGGGTTGTGTTCGCTTCGTATTACTAACAATCAATACATCACGCCCCGCTATAGCTCACAAGGAGTAGCAGGTTTAGGAGCAATGTAATGAATTGATTGGTGCGCATAATTGAGCATCGCTGTTAGTAAGATGGCTATTTTTTAACACTAAGAGAACAACGGGGCAAGCATAAAAATTCCAAAAATCGCTGCACAAACCCGCAGATAAAGGAATTAAAATTCAATAAATAGAGATAAAGCGAATTAAAGTAGCCAATTAGATACTAAGAGGACAAAGAAGGCGCTCAAAAAACAGAAATGGCGCCAAGGTTATTTTATTTTCCAAAAGCGTTTATTTGTTCGCTTTTTGTGCATAGTGGTTGCCGCCATGAGAAATATAACGCAGCTGCCAAATCAACCGCTCTATTAACTCCTCACGCGACTGCCCTTCTAGGTCAAGCGCTTCAGCGCCAGATGTGAACACTATGGTGACCATGGCTTCGGCTTGCATGTGGGCGTGCGAGGCATCACAGCGCGTCTCGCTTTCCAAATAATGCGCTAATTCGAGGATAAAATGCTTAATTTCTCGGGCCACGGCGGCACGAAACGCTTTTGAGGTGCCTGAGCGCTCGCGCAATAGCAGTCGAAACTGATTCGGTTGATTATCGATAAACTCCAAAAAGGTCAGTACCGATGTGGAAATGACGCTGCCACCACTGGCTATTCGTCGCCGAGCTTGGCGCATAAGCTGACGCAAAGTCAGGCCTGCCTCGTCGACCATAGTTAAGCCCAGCTCATTCATATCTTTAAAGTGGCGGTAGAAAGAAGTGGGAGCAATCCCCGCCTCGCGCGCGACTTCACGCAAGCTCAAGTTGGAAAAGCTATGTTCAGCACTGAGCTGATTGAATGCTGCTTCTATCAGAGCTTGACGAGTTTTTAGTTTTTGCTGGGCGCGAACTCCGGCCATCTTTGCCACCTAAGCAGTTAAAAACTTAAGTCTAATACTTGACGCTAAAGGATTGAACCTCTATTTTAGCGTACAGTTGTACGCTGAGATTATTTATAGAATAGTTATAGAATGAAAAAACCACCTATTTTGTGGGTCAATGTGCTGTTTTTTAGCCTGTCATTTTTGGCCGCCATTACGTTAGTTCCTTGGTATGGAATCACCTACGGATACACAAGCGCGCACTGGATTGCCTTTATTGCCTGTATGTTTTATGCCGGGCTGTCAATCACGGCTGGATATCATCGCTTATGGGCGCACAAAGCCTATGAGGCACACCCTGTTATCGAAGTGATTTTCGCACTCGGCGGGGCCTTCGCACTACAAAACAGTGCGTTGCATTGGAGTAGCGATCACCGCGTACACCACGGCCAAGTCGACGATCCTATAAAAGATCCCTACGCCGCCACGCGCGGATTCTGGTACAGCCATATCGGCTGGATGCTCAGAGACTATCAGGGTGAACAATACAGTAACTACAACAACGCCCGTGACTTACAGCGTAATAAAATAGTGATGTGGCAGCATCGCCATTATATGAAGTTGGTATGGGCGATGAACCTCGGCCTACCACTGCTATTAGGGCTGATCTTTGGTAACGTGCTAGGCATGATGTTACTTGCGGGCTTACTGCGCCTGGTACTATCACAACACTTTACGTTTTTTATTAATTCTTTGGCGCATATTTGGGGTTCACGCCCGTACACCGAAAAAAACACCGCCCGTGATAATGGTTTCTTGGCGCTGTTAACTTATGGTGAGGGCTATCATAATTTTCACCATATTTTCGCCAGCGACTATCGCAATGGCATTCGTTGGTGGCATTATGACCCGACCAAGTGGCTGATCCGCGCCTGCTCATGGGTCGGCTTAGCGAAAAAGCTAAAGCGCACACCGGTAGAGCGCATTGAGCGCGCAAAAGCACAAACCTTAATGAGCCGTACCCAAGGTAAACTGGCAGCCATTGAAAGTGCTCAGGAAAAACTGGTTTTGCTTCAAAGCGAGTATGATGTACTGTTGAAGAAACTTCAGCATTTTTGCCAAGTGCAAAAACAAGTACTTGAAGCAAAGCGCGATTCAGTGCTGCAACAATGCGAAAAATCCGCTTTAATGAAGCAATACCATGAATTAGAAGATGCCTGGCAAGCGCAAAAACAAGCTTGGTTAGCCCTCAACGCCCGCTTGCTTAAGGCTCATTGTTAATGCCCTAAGGAGTCACCGTGGCAAAGCAAACAGCAAGCAAAAAACAGCAACCTAAAGCAGAGGCATCGTATCAGTACGATGCCATTATCATTGGCACCGGTCCTGGCGGTGAAGGAACCGCCATGAATCTTGCGAAAAGCCATAAGAAGGTTGCTGTCATTGAACGTCAGCAAGCCGTAGGCGGTGGCTGTGTGCACTGGGGAACTATTCCTTCAAAGGCCTTGCGACACTCAGTGAGTCGCTATATTGAGTACAAAGCAAATCCGCTATTCAATATCACCGAGCGCCCTGGGCGTATTACCTTTGCCGACATCTTGAATCATACCAGTTCAGTGATCTCTAAACAGTCAAGTTTACGCAGCAGCTTTTACGAGCGTAACCGCATTGACTTGTTTCAAGGGGAAGCCAGTTTCGTTGATAAAACAACGGTGAACGTGCAGCATCAAGATGGTTCGTTTGAACGCTTGAGCGCGCCTATTATTGTAATCGCCACGGGCTCGCGCCCTTACCGCCCTAAAGAAATTGATTTTAACCATCCTCGGGTATTCGACAGCGATACCATTTTAAGCCTCAAAGATGATCCTCAGCGCATTCTTATTTATGGTGCCGGCGTGATTGGCTGTGAGTACGCATCTATTTTTAAAGGTTTGGGCATGAAGGTGGACTTGGTCAACACTCGCGACCGTTTGCTAGCCTTTATGGATGATGAAATATCCGACGCTCTAAGTTATCACTTTTGGAACAGTGGCATCTTCATTCGCCATAATGAGGAATTCGACCACGTCGAGACCAAAGACGATGGCATTATCATGCATATGAAATCAGGCAAACGCGTCAAAGCCGACTGCTTATTATTTGCCAACGGCCGTACCGGTAATACCGATACCCTAAACTTGCAAGCCATTGGCCTTAAAGCCGACGGTCGTGGTCAGCTGAAAGTCAACGAGAGCTACCAAACCGAAGTCGATAATGTTTACGCCGTTGGTGATGTGATTGGTTACCCAAGCCTAGCCAGTGCGGCTTTTGATCAAGGCCGTATTTGCGCCGATGCCATTGTTCAAGGTGAGTGCAAAGAAAAGCTAATTATTGATATTCCTGCCGGGATTTATACCATCCCAGAGATGAGTTCAGTGGGTAAAACAGAGCAACAACTTACCGCCGCAAAAATTCCTTACGAGGTAGGTCGCGCCCAATTTAAACACCTAGCTCGAGCGCAAATCGCTGGCACCGACGTCGGTAGTTTAAAAATTCTTTTCCATAGTGAGACTAAAGAGGTACTGGGTGTGCATTGCTTCGGCGAACGCGCCTCAGAAATTGTCCACATCGGCCAAGCCATTATGGAGCAAAAAGGTAGTGGCAATAATGTCGAATACTTTGTTAACACCACTTTCAACTATCCTACGATGGCCGAGGCCTACCGAGTTGCAGCCCTGAACGGGCTAAACCGTTTGGTTTGATACACATCATATATAACTGAAAAAATGGGCATTGTGCCCATTTTTTCTATAAGAGCTCTTGTTCGCCTGTAAAATTATTGTAAACTCTTAAACATATAAGAAAAAAAAGACAGGTAATGAGGGAATGGGTATACGTGCATTAGGGCTTTGTGCCGCGCTTGGTCTTGCTAGCTTCACCGCTTTCGCTGACTACTCCAGTGCAACAAAAGATCTCAAAAATGAAGATTACACTGCTGCGTTTAACGAATTTAAACAGCTAGCACAACAAGGCCACGCTAAGGCAATGTACGAGCTGGCACGTATGTATGAACTTGGGCTTGGTACCGAGGAAGATATTTACAGTGCATTCTCGTGGTACATGATTGCTTTGGACTTTGGCAACGATGATGCCAAAGATCGCTACCGTAAGATCCGTCGTTTGGTCCCTTCGCGCAAAGAAGGCAAAGATCACTACAAAGCGCTCGCCCGTGATTTTGGTTTTGATGTTCACCAGCGCGCCTTGGCTCCAGTAAAAGATAAATCTGGACATGATGCCCGCTATATCACCGTTAAAAGCAAAGTTGAGCCGGAGTATGGAAGTAGCTTATCTGAAGTACAAAGTGCTTGGGCTACCGTCGGCTTTGACGTTAATCAACAAGGCCAGGTTGTTAACCACCGTATTATTGCTTCATTCCCTAAAGATGTCATCGATGATGCCGCCCTAGAGGCCATTAGCCAATGGCAATATAAGGTGCCCAACGACTATAGTGGTGAACCGCAAGCCGTTTATGACCTAACCCATACCTTTAAATTAGAAGCTTCTAAAAAGAGCCATCGTCGCGAGTATGAATCCCAGTTAGCTGAGTATGCACAAAAGCTAAAAGCACTGGCCGAAGATGGCAATAACTATGCCCAGGCTCGCTATGCCATGATGCTAGAGAGCGATCTGATTGAACAGTCAAACGATCACTACCTAGATTGGTATTACCGTGCTGCCCGCAATGGTAACTATGACGCGCAATTGTGGATGGTACGCTGTTTTGAGTACGGCACCGCGTGTAAAGCCGATAAAGATAAAGCCTTTTCATGGTTAGAGCTTGCGAGTAACAGTGGTAATGAGCGGGCACAGTATCAACTAGCAACTAAGCTACTTGATTATGAAACCATTCATTATGACTTAGATAGAGCTGCAGATATCCTCAGAAAAGCGACTCATAACCAGTACTTACCGGCCATGATCGCATACGCAAAGTTGCTCGCTTTCGCAGACAAAGAGTCAATTCGTAATTACGAAGAAGCAGTAAAATATGCCGAGCTGGCGCGCTCAGATGCGCCTGACAACCCAGTGTTACTGTCAGTGCTGGGCGTGGCTTATAGCGAGCTGGGTCGCATGCAACAGGGCGAAAAGTACCTGCGTCAAGCCTATGACGAAGCTAAACGTCGTAATTGGCCAACACAAAACTACTTAGAGCTGATGGAAGGCCGCGCATCCATGATGGCCAATGGCACCAGCTTAATATATTAACGCCTGATATAACCCCTTCACTACAAATACAAAAAAGCCCGCGAAAGCGGGCTTTTTATTGCTTAGTAAATCGTTACTTGTGGTATTTACGGCTTAACTCACCTACGGCATTAATAAACGCACCAGCGTGCTCAGGGTCAACATCCGGAGTAATACCGTGGCCTAGGTTAAAGACATGTCCTGTGCCCTCGCCAAAGCCTGCAAGGATAGTTTCAACCTCTGAACGAATGCGCTCAGGCGAAGCATGAAGCATAGACGGGTCCATATTCCCTTGCAGAGCTACTTGGTCTCCCACTCGGCGCTTAGCATCGGCAATATCAATGGTCCAATCCAGACCGATTGCATCACAACCAGTAGCCGCGATTTTTTCAATCCATTGGCCGCCATTTTTAGTAAATAAGGTGACAGGCACTTTACGACCATCATGCTCCCTGATTAAACCATCAACGATCTTTTGCATGTAACGCAAAGAAAACTCTTCGTAATCACGCGGGCTTAACACTCCACCCCAAGAATCGAATACCATGAGTGATTGCGCACCGGCCTTTACTTGCGCATTCAAATAGCTAGTAACCGAGTCTGCGAGCTTATCCAATAACAAGTGTAAAGTTTTAGGCTCAGCAAATGCCATTTTCTTAATTTTGCCGAACGTCTTACTGCTACCGCCTTCAACCATATAAGTAGCAAGTGTCCAAGGCGAGCCAGAAAAGCCTATCAGTGGCACCTCACCTTTTAATTCACGGCGAATAGTACGCACTGCATTCATCACATAGCCAAGCTCGTCTTCAGGGTCAGGAATAGCAAGATTGGCAACTTCTTGATAGCTACTTAATGGGCGCTCAAACTTAGGCCCTTCTCCGGTTTCGAAGTAAAGCCCAAGACCCATCGCGTCAGGAATAGTAAGAATATCACTGAAGAGTATGGCGGCATCTAAAGGGTACCGGCGCAGTGGTTGCAGAGTCACTTCACAGGCCAGTTCCGCGTTCTTACATAAGCTCATAAAGTCACCCGCTTGAGCTCGTGTAGCGCGATACTCAGGAAGGTAACGTCCAGCTTGACGCATCATCCAGACCGGAGTTTGGTCCACTGGCTGTTTTGCTAGGGCGCGAAGATAACGATCATTTTTCAATTCGCTCATGGCGTGACTCTTTTTTACTGAAAATAAACTGCGATTATTCTAACACAACCGCACTGTGGCACTATGAATTAGATCATTGAATCAGACAAAATCTTGCGCTTTTAAAAAGATTCACTGTTCAGCTTTTAGTGATTTTTGATAAAAAAAAGTAAATTTTTCTGTTAAAGAACTTGCAACACACATACGACCTTGGTATAACTATATCCGTTGCTAGAGAACAATAATAAAAAGCTAGAAACACATTAAATAAAAAGAAGCTCGATTAACGAGACTGCTAAAGAAATTCGGCCACCCTTGCGGTGGCTTTTTCTTTTCTAACGCCTTCCCCCGCAATACGCCTTGTATAGCCAAGTTTTATGCTGATTCCATACACTTATAGATCGATTAATTCGCAAAAATAGGTTGACCTTTGACGCAGATTTCCTTTTTATAGGGGTATGACCAACGCAGGTTAGGAGAGCAACGATGTTATCGCGGTTGGAAAAAGCACAACAGAAATGGGGCGGCAGCCACACAGTTATTGATAAATGGTTAGCAGAGCGCCAGGAGCTGCTTGTGCAGTACTGCAATATGGCAGGCAATTCGCACAACGCGAAGCATGATAAAGCATTGCCCGAGCCGGCGACTATCCAACAATTTTGTCAGTTGTTAATGGATTACTTATCTGCCGGACACTTTGAAATCTATGATGACATCGTTAAGCAATGTGAAAGTCGTGGACCAGAGAGCTTAGAGCTGGCTCAGTCCCTTTACCCTCAAATTTCTGCAACTACAGATGTGGCTTTAGACTTTAACGACAGCTACGCCGAGGTTAAAGGTGATGACCTGATGGAAAACTTCGACAACGACTTGTCAGCATTAGGGGAAGCACTTAGCACCCGCTTTGAATTAGAGGATGAACTAATTCACAACCTCTACACCAATCATACATAGAAAAATAAAGCCTCTGCGAAAAGGAGGCTTTATTTTTAGTGCTTTACAGGCACAAAAAAAGAGAGCCTAAGCTCTCTTTTTTATCTAGCTACTTATTCTGCTGCAGCTTCTTCTTTAGGCTTAACAATCTCTAGCAACTCAACTTCAAATACTAGAGTAGAGTTAGCTGGGATCTTACCAAGATCACGCTCACCGTAAGCAAGTTCTGATGGGATGGTAAACTTATATTTTGCACCCACAGGCATTAGTTGCAGACCTTCGGTCCAACCAGGAATCACACGATTAAGTGGGAAAGTAGTCGGTTCGTTACGTGAGTATGAGCTGTCGAACTCAGTGCCATCAAGTAAAGTACCTTTATAGTGTACTTTTACCGTATCTGTTTCAGCTGGTTTTTCGCCATCGCCTTGCTCAAGTACTTCGTACTGCAGGCCTGACTCAGTAACTTCTACGCCTTCTTTTTTAGCATTCTCAGCAAGGTACTTCTCGCCTTCTGCTAGGTTTTCTTGTGCTGCCGCTTTCGCCTGCTCTTGTTGCTTAGCGCGAACAGACTCGTCTAGTGCAGTCAGTACTTCACGGATTTTTTCTTCTTCGATTTTTGCATCACCTGCAAGTGCATCTTTAAAACCACGTAACATAAGCTCTTGATCAAGCGCGATACCCAGTTCTTTTTTATCCGCTAAATCTTTGTTTAAGAAGTTACCAACAGACGCACCAATGCCATAAGATTGCTGCTGAGCTTCGGTTTCTAGTTTTACTTCTTTTACCTCTGGCTTAGCCGCTTCTTGATTACACGCCGTAAGTGCTAGTACAGACGCTGCAACGAGCGATAGCTTAATTGTTTTTTTCATACATAGTCTCCAGCAACTTGGTGTTGCCATTTTAAGGTTACAAAACTAAATTTTGATTAGAGTTAGCATAAAGCTAGCTCTGGCTTTCAACTCCAGCATGAGGCTGTTTTTCTAATTACTTTAATGAAATAATTAGGAAAACAACCTAGAGTTGTGACTTCTAGTCTAACTGCTTGCGACAGCAGAGTTAAGGGACGCTGGTAAATTTATGTTAATAATTCGCTCACTCTCCATTGTTATCTGCTTAGCGCTCTTAATTGCTTGCCAGCCACAACATTCGGATGCCATAAAACAGTATCAACACGCCAGCGCAGGGGCTTTTGATGCCGCCATTTCTGCCGATGGCCAATACAGCTTGGTCTCCACCATAGAACATGGTGTCGCAGTCTGGGACAATCAAGCCAATGCGTTAAAATTTCAATGGTACCTTAAAGAAGATGAACAGAATCTTGTTATCGCACTAGCTATTGCCGACGACAATAGCACCGCTGTCACGGCAACTAAAACAGAGTTTGCAGTGTGGGATATGCAAAGCGGTGAGAACCTCGGCTTTTACAGCATCAAAGCGTCTCACATTCGTGACATCGCCATAGCAAATCAAGGCCGTTATGTGCTTTATGGCCGTGCTGATGGGGTCGCTGTGCATGTAGATTTACAAACCGGGCGGCGCATTGAGTTTTTAGGCCACCAAGAGAAAATTAACGCCGTCGCCTTATCACCTAACGGCCGCTACGCGCTAAGCGGTGCCAATGACTACGCAGCTTATCTGTGGGATACGCGAAGTGGCCAAGTGGTCTATCGCTTTAACCATGCTAGTCGTGTCACCCAAGTTGCACTCGATCCTCAAGGGCGCTTCGCTTTTAGTGCTGGGAGCAAACGCCAAGCGAGTATTTGGGATTTGCGCACAGGTGCACAACACAGTCAATTGCAGTATATTGCGCGACAAAAGATTTTCAGCGCGGTGCGCTTTTCAAATGATGGTCAGTGGCTGGCTACAGGTTCGCCTAGCCGTGAGCTAGCGCTATGGGAGACTCACTCGGGTAAGCGAGTATTGGACTACCAAGTGGCAGCCAGAGCAAATAGTCAGCCAAAATCTGCGGTGGTGTTTGCCGTCGCCTTTACCAACAACAATCAATTACTCACGGAGAGCTCCAGCGGCTTGAGTGAATATTTCAATATAAAGGGCATGCCATGAACCAATTAGAAACACGTATAGAGAACCTTGAAGCCAAGGTAGCGTTTCAAGACGAAACGATTGATGTGCTCAATGATGAAATCAAGGCCCACCAGCAACAACTCGCTAAAATGCGCCGACAAATGGAATTGCTGGGTGAAAAGCTAAGAGAAGTGCAAAGTAACTCCGGTGGCACGCAAGAACTTGAGCCACCACCGCCGCATTATTAATTATTCCGGCTTGAAAACGCCAATCACTTGTTCAAACTGACGCGTGGACGCCTGCACGGCGTTTTCGGGCTGGGTCATAATATGGCCACATTGCACGCACTGCACTTTTTCTACGTCGTGCTCTTTATATAGCATCATGGTGTCCATTTGCTGACATTCAGGGCAGCTAGCCCCTGCGATAAAGCGCTTTTTCTGTTTCATTATCATTACCTCTTTGGCCATCGCCGCATGTGGCTCGGTGCAGCAACTGCCGCTAGTGTATCACAAAAACTTTCCCGCTTGAGTGTGCTGGCCGTGTTATCATTCGCACATTACTAATTAGCGTGCAGTAACTATGATTCAGATTACCGATATCGAGCTTTTACGCGGCCCTAAATGCTTGTTAAAAAATGCCAATGCCACCTTGTTCCCGCAGCATAAAGTGGGCCTAGTGGGCAGCAACGGGTGCGGTAAATCAAGCCTGTTTGCCCTACTCAAAGGTGAGCTACAACTCGATGCAGGCAACGCTAAGGTGCCAAAAGAGTGGTCTATAGCCTCGGTAAAGCAGGAAACGCCTGCATTGGCGATCACTGCCTTGGAATACGTGCTACAAGGTAATCCGGATTACTACGCGTTGCGTTGTCAGCTTAAACAAGCGGAGCAACAAGGCGATGGCGAGACACAAGCTCAAGTGCACCAACAGCTTGAGCTGATGAAGGGCTATAGTATTGAGGCCAAAGCTGGCGAATTGCTGCATGGCCTCGGCTTTTCCAATACCCAAATAGACTATGCGGTCAGTGACTTCTCTGGTGGGTGGCGTATGCGCTTGAATTTGGCGCAAGCGTTGATCCGTGATGCCGATTTATTGTTGCTGGATGAACCTACTAACCACCTAGACTTAGACGCTGTATATTGGCTCGAACGATTTTTACGCAGTTATGCCGGGACCTTGGTTCTGATTTCTCACGACCGGGAATTCTTAGATGCAGTAGTCGGTGAGATTTGGCATATCGATCAGCAACAAATTAATGTTTATAAAGGTAACTACTCTCAATTTGAGCGACAAAAAGCCGAGCGTTTAGCGCAACAACAAGCGCAATTCGACAAGCAACAAGAGCAAATTGCTCACCTAGAAAAGTTTATCACCCGCTTTAAAGCGAAAGCCAGCAAGGCCAAACAGGCGCAAAGTCGCGTGAAAGCACTGGAGCGCATGGAAAAACTGGCGCCTGCACACGTCGACTCACCGTTTGATTTTAGCTTCGCAGAACCGGATGCCTTGCCTAACCCATTGATTGCTCTTGATGGCGCTCAGGCAGGCTATGGTGACACCACCATTTTACACAGTATTAAGTTAAACCTAGTCCCGGGTAGTCGCATTGCCCTACTCGGGCGCAATGGCGCAGGTAAATCGACATTAATTAAGCTGCTAGCCCAAGAGTTGGCCCCGCAAGCGGGTGATGTATTTTTCCACCAAGGCCTCAAAGTCGGTTACTTTGCCCAGCACCAGCTTGAAGCGCTTGATTTACAAGCAAGTCCGGTAACCCATTTACAGCGCCTAAACCCGCAGGCCAGCGAGCAATCGCTACGCGACTTTTTGGGTGGCTTTGCCTTTATCGGCGATAAAGCTTTGGACCCTGTAGCACCGTTTTCAGGCGGTGAAAAAGCACGTTTGGTATTGGCCATGTTAGTGTATCAAAAGCCCAATTTACTGCTGCTGGATGAGCCCACTAACCACCTTGACTTAGAGATGCGCCATGCCCTCGTGATGGCGCTACAAAGCTTTGACGGCGCCATGGTCACCGTGTCCCACGATCGCCACCTACTGAAAAATACCGCCGATGAGTTTTACTTGGTTGATAGTGGCGAAGTTCGCCAGTTTGGCTATGACTTAGATGCTTACTACCAGTGGCTAACGAAGGCTAACCAAGAGCAAAAGCAGACTCAGGTTGAGCCCGATAAAGCCAACTCCAGCGCCAACAGAAAAGAGCAAAAGCGCAAAGAAGCAGAGTTCCGAAAACATGTGCAACCGCTAAAAAAGGCCATCGACAAGCTAGAAAAACAGCTCGATACACTCGCGCCCAAGCTGGCCGATATTGAAACTCAGCTCAGCGACAATAGTGTTTACGAGGAGCAGCATAAAGAGAGACTAAAACAATTATTGGCTCAGCAGAGCGATTATGCTCAGCAACAGGAGGTTGCCGAAGAACAATTGCTCGAGCATATGGATGAACTTGAGCAACAGGAGCAGGCCTTTTATGAAAGCAATTGATGCCGCCGATTTTTGGCAATTCAGCCTAAGTGTGTATGACAATGAGCAAGTACAAAAAACCTTGCTTAATTGGCAAAATGATTATGGTCTGAACGTCAATCTGTGTTTATTCTTGGCTTACCTAGATTATCAACATGTGGCACTTCAAGCAGAGCAATTAGACTCCTTGATAGCCAGTATTGGCGACTTTAATGAGCATGCACTGCAACCACTGCGTGATATTCGCGGTTACCTCAAGCGTAATCAGAGCAGTGTTGTGAACTACAATAATATTCGCACACAGATACTGGACTTAGAGCTGGCCATGGAAAAGCTGCAGCAACATCAACTTGTGAGCGCCTGCAACACCTTAACTCTGCGCCATAATACCCAGGCTTTTAACCTCGCGTTGTATTTACCTAATGCGTTATTGCCATTAAAAGCTGATCTGGATCAAGCTCTACACCAAAGCCCTACGTAGGGCCAACACGATATTGATCTAGGTCATATCTCATCCCCCTGGCGTCCCCTACACTTAACACATCAAAGGAACAGGAGACGCCACCATGCAAGTATTTTTTCGCGACTTTTTCTCAGACCCAGTATTGTTTTTGTCGTTCGGCTTCCTCGCTGTAGTGATCCTACTTTGCTTGTTTTATGTGGGCTTTTTTATCAAGAAAGTAATGGACGCTGAGGTTCCTGAAGGACAGTAACAACCAATTACCTCCTCGCTATGCGAGGTGATAACCAACCAAATTAAGCACGACGCACAAAGCCTCCTCTAATCTCGGTATTAGCGGGGGCTTTATTTTTGTGTCTATAGCCAGCAGTGAAAGTTTGATACTATTAGGCTCTGGATATTCTTGGTTAACATGTTGTGAGCACACATTTTACTCCTGCTTGGTGGATGCCAGGCCGTCACTTACAAACTATCTTACCGCGCTATTTTCGTCCCGGTTTTAAAGTGGCTTATCACCGCGAGGTGATCACCACCGAAGACGATGACTTCCTCGACCTTGCTTGGGCACAGCCCGCACAACCCGATAAGCCGTTGGTGATTATTTTGCATGGCTTGGAAGGCAATATAGATAGTTTTTATGCTAAAGGCATGATGAAGGCATTGCAGCAATCAGGACTTGATGCCGTATTAATGCATTTTCGTAATTGCTCTGGCGAAGTGAACCGCCAACCTCGCGCTTATCATAGTGGTGAAACCGAGGATCTGGGATTTTTAATTCGCACTTTGCAGCAACGCTTTGGCCAACGCCCCTTAGCGGCCGTGGGCTTTTCGTTAGGGGGAAATGTACTGGCCAAATACCTGGGTGAGCAAGGTGAAAAAAGTGGTCTCAGCGCTGCGGCAGTGGTCAGCGCTCCCCATGACTTATCCAGTTCATGTCAGGTGATCCGCAAGAGCCTAGGAAAGATTTATCAGCACTACCTACTCAGAAGAATGAAAAAGTCCATGGCGCGTAAACTTCCCCAACTGCAAGACACGCTGGCACTCAATGAACAACAGTTACGCAATATTAATGACCTATGGGATTTTGATAATCAAGTGACGGCGCCGCTGCATGGCTTTACCGATGCTGAGGACTATTACCTAAAGAGCAGTGCCAAGCCCTATTTAAAACGCATAGCCACCCCCACATTAATAATTCATGCCGAGGATGATCCGATGCTGGCACCCGAAGCCGTGCCACGCCCTGAGGATGTGTCACATGCCGTCGACTTACGCGTATCCAAGCGCGGAGGGCATGTTGGCTTTATTAGCAATAAAGGCCTATTTGGGGTGGAGTTTTGGCTCGAGAAAGCCGTCCCTGAGTTTTTTGCCAAACACCTAGGACAATCATGATTATTCCCTATCAAGAACTAAGTAAAGAAGCACTTACAAACCTTATAGAGCAGTTTATCCTGCGTGAAGGAACCGACTATGGTGAAACCGAAGTGGGCAACCACACTAAAATTGAGCAGGTTCTTACACAACTGAAAAAAGGCGAAGCACTGATTGTGTACTCTGAGCTTCATGAAGAAGTGAACATTATGAGCGCACAGCAGTTTAAGCAAATGCAGGCCGAAGAAGGTGATTACCAAATCGATCGCGATGAGTTTTAACTCATCGCCCCGGAGGATACAAACTCAATAAGGTACTAACGCCTGCGAATCCAGCAACGCTTTGCAAAACACCTCTCATACATGTCGCTTAAGCACTTTCCAAAGGCTCGCTGATCCGCATCGGCTAAATAAAAAGCGCTCAGTTATTCATAAACTCTTGGATAAAAGCCTCACTAGCGACGTTTAAACATTGTGTAGTGATACTGGCATCCATCAACTGCCTGCGACCAAACCGACTACCTGTACACCGCCCTATTTTGCCACCCCACTCAGTCGCTTGTGCACGCGATGTAATTGCATTTGGCACCTGCGGAGCAATAGACGCCATGCACTCTAAAAGGTGGGTTTGAGTATGCTGCACACATTGATTGAAATTATAAGTGAAACAAACACGGGCAAATTGCTCGGGCTGACAAAACATCTCCGGAAACTGTTGTTCAAACATATCGAGGAAATGATCCGATGCTAGCTCTTTTTGCGCCAAAGAACTCAGGGGAAGAAGCGAGATAAACGCAATTATCGCCTTTTTCATTATATGTTCTCAACAGGATAAGTTTGATTCGCGGTACCGGTTGAACTGTTGTATAAGATGGCATTTTCAGGTGGCATTGCGTACTCCTTGCTAAAACGAACTTCCTTGCTGTCTACATTATATGCACGGCTGTTCGCTTGACAACCACCGCGCTGCACTTGAGTTACCGGCTAATTCTAGCGACAATAGCTCACTCACTACGATAACAATAAAGAGCGGCAGATATGAAACTTTCCACCCTAGGCGCAGCGCTAGCAATCGCACTAGGCAGCACAAGTGTTGCAGCACAGGATGACTACCAGGCATCAGAAAAAGCAATTCAACTGGCAAAAGACAATATTCTTATCGATACCCATATCGATGTACCCTATCGCATTCACAATAAATGGGATGATGTCAGTAAAGCGACCGAACGCGGTGACTTTGATTACCCGCGTGCTATCGAAGGTGGCCTTAACGCGCCGTTTATGTCTATTTACATCCCCGCCCACTTAGAGTTCGAAGGTAAGGGGAAAAGCTACGAGTTAGCAAACCAACTTATTGATATGATGGAGGCGCTCGCGTACCGTGCCCCAGACAAATTTGCCATTGCTGATTCAGTGGCCGATGTTGAGCAGCAGTTTAAAAATGGCGTTATGTCGCTGGCAATGGGGATGGAAAATGGCTCACCCATTGAGGGCGAGCTGAAAAATCTGCACCACTTCTATGAGCGTGGTGTGCGCTATATCACTCTTGCGCACTCGCAAAGTAACCATATTTCTGACTCAAGCTATGATATTCGCCGCAAATGGAAAGGGTTGAGCCCATTTGGCAAAGAGTTAGTACAGGAAATGAATAACGTCGGCATGCTTATTGATGTTTCGCATATTTCCGACGATGCATTTTATCAAGTCATGGATATTTCCAACGTACCGGTTATTGCCTCGCACTCATCGCTGCGTAAATACACGCCCGGCTTTGAGCGCAATATGGACGATGACATGCTACTCGCGCTGAAGAAAAATGGCGGAGTGATCCAAATAAACTTTGGCTCTAGCTTTGTGACTAACCAAGCCAACACTTGGTACGACCGCCGTGATGAAGCGCAGCAGCAAGCCAAGCAGTCTGGTAAGGACACCACCGACTTTAAAGCCGCATTCCGTAAAAAGAACCCTTTCCCTTATGCCAGTTTAGAGCAAGTGCTGGATCACATTGATCACGTAGTGGAGCTTATTGGCATCGAACACGTCGGTATTGGCTCTGATTACGACGGTGTTGGCGATTCATTGCCAGTGGGCTTAAAAGACGTGTCGACTTACCCAAACCTAGTACAAGGGCTATTAGATCGTGGCTACAGCGACGCCGACATTAAAAAGATTTTAGGCGAGAATCTACTGCGAGTATGGCGCCAAGCCGAAAGCTACGCCAAAGCCCATTAACTCATAAAGCCCGGTTCATGCCGGGCTTTTTACCGAACGCAGGCGTTTTAAGTGCCGCAGAAAGTTTGATACTGCTCATCACTCGTAGCGGGCGGGTGCTGTAGATAGTGATGTTGTGCTTGCACTTGATAAGGGTCTTTTAAAGCCGCCAGCAAGGGCGCAAGCTTGTCACTGTGGCCTTGCTGTTCAAAGTCCGCAATCACCGCTTCGACTTGATGATTACGGGGGATCACCTGGGGATTTGCCTTACTCATCAAGGTCGCACTTTGGCGTAAGTGTTGGTTCACCACACTCTGCCATTGCTCTAACCACGGGCCCAAATCCGCTTCGAGTTGAGCCAAGCCCGTTTGTTTACCTTGGCAATAGTCAGTGAGTTGCGCAAAGGTATTGGTAAAATCCAATTGCTGTTGCTGCATGCTCATCAACAGCTCATTAATTAATGGCTCTTGCTCACCGTCCGTTGCCAGTAATCCCAGCTTGCTCATCCACATCTGTTTTAATGCCAAATTAAATTTGTCACCAAATTGGTTTAGCGCATTTGTCAGCGCTTCCACCGCCTGTTCTCGCGACGCCGCAAACAGGTCAATTAAGGTCTCAGCAAAGCGCGCTAAGTTCCAGTTGGCCATCTGTGGCTGATTACCATATGCATAGCGGCCTTGGCGATCTATCGAGCTAAAGGCACGATTAAAATCAAATTGATTGATCATCGCACACGGACCGTAGTCTATGGTTTCACCACTCACCAGGGTATTGTCGGTATTCATAACGCCATGAATAAAGCCAACCCGCATCCACTGTACCACCAGCTCAATTTGCTTCGCCATCACCGCATTAAACAAAGCCAGTAAACGCGCGTCCCCCGTTTCACCTGCCAACTCCGGGTAGTGACGAGCAATAGTTAGCTCCACCAGCTGTTGCAAGGCTTGCGTTTCTTGCTGCGCCGCCAAAAACTGAAAGCTGCCGACGCGGATGTGGCTACTAGCAAGACGGCTGACGATGGCACCGGCACTTGGCTGCTGGCGCATAAGGGTCTCGCCGGTTAAGGCCACGCCTAAACAACGGCTGGTAGGCACACCCAACCCTGCCAGCGCTTCACTCATAATAAACTCACGAATTGCGGGCCCTATGGCACAGAGGCCATCGCCGCCACGAGAAAATTGTGTAGCTCCCGAGCCTTTCAGTTGAATATCCCAGCTTAAACCTTGCTCATCCACTAACGCGCCAAGCAAATGTGCCCGCCCATCTCCCAATAACGGCACATAATTGCCAAACTGATGTCCAGCATAAGCCAAGGCCGTGGTTTTCTTCACTCCTTGACCCAGCAGCATGCGCTTTTGCTCATCGTCGCCTAGGCCAAATTGCTCAGCCAGTGGGGCGTTCCATAGCAACACTTGGGCTTGCTCGAAGTGCTTAACTTCGGCCTGATGACTCAGGGCTGGAATATGTTGATATGGGTTGTGAAGCTTCATAATTGTCCTTAGCTGGCGATGCCAACACGGTTGTCACCAACACTGTAGGCGATAAGTAAGCTGAGCTCTTGTAAAGAGCGGCCACTTTGTTGTTGCAAGTCGTTAAACATAGCTTGAATAGCCGTGAGTGAGCGTTTGCTATGCAAACCACCGTCGATCACTTCGTGGGCGCGGCAATAGGCTTCCACATCCCGCGATAACACAAAGGTGTCTTTGCCCATACTGCGCAGCGCGTAAGCCCCAGTGTTACCACCTAGACGCGCTCCCTGCTTTTTTAAATACTGCCACAGACCAATAATGTCGGTGCTTGGCCACTGCGCTACGAAGTTGCTAAAACTGCCGTGCTGCTGCGCTGTTTCATAGATCATATAGCAATTTTCGGGCACCGTTTGTACCTTTTTAAAATTGCGCACGATGCGCTCATCGGCGGCCTTTTGCTCGAGCATTTCTGGCGACATCATCAGCAGCTTATCGATATTGAAGTCCCAAAAAACCTCACGAAACCCTGACCATTTGGCATTAATAACCGACCAATAAAAGCCACTTTGAAATATCTTACGAGTAAATTCTTCTAACCAGGCATCATCGCTAAGGCGCTGCAGTTGTGCGGTGCTCAGGGGTTGACTCAATAAGGCTTCTAGCTGCGCTGACGAGCCTTTTCGCTCAAGCGCACGCTCGTATATAGCGCGATAGGTTTCCATAACGTACTTACCAATAGACTCTATAGCCGCTATTTAAACATGCGAGCAGCATCAGGAGAAGGCTCTATAAGCCCATAAAAGTGCCGTTGTTTTGTCGCGCCACTTCGCGCATTAACGTGGAGAACTTGATCATATCCCGCGAGGCCCCGCTATGGCGTTTAAAGGCGATACCATGAATCCGAGCAATGGGTTGATTGCCATGGTTTCGATTGAGGCGATTAATTTGTGCCAATGCTGCATCATAGCTAGTGCCGGTATAATCATCACCAAACACATACAGGGCTAAATCACCTTGGTAACGGGCATAAGCCTTTAAGCTGGCGGCAATCCCCTCAACCGGTGAACTGTTTGAGCTGCCACTCCAATGCTGCAATCCCCGTAATACCCCGGCTCGTTGCGCTTTACTGTCGCTACGCCATGAACCGAGTTGACTGCCACCTAACACATCACCGTTATCGGATAATACCTGAAAGCCGGTAACTTGAGGGTGGTTGTTAAGTACCTCATCCAGCGTTGTTAACACACGCGGCCAAATTGTCTTCATTGACCCTGAGGTGTCGATAATAAACACCACATAATTACTATCTACCGGAATGCCGCCTACTTCATCATCACGAGCTGGGGCCTGAGCGGCACTAATGGCTGCTCGTTGGCGTTCAATTAAGCTTTGTTCGAGGCCAGAGGCGGCATCGCTCAGTTGCTGCACGTTATTTTTGGCACGGGCCACTTGCGCTTCCAGTGCGCGTTGCTGGGTGGCATTACTGGCACCTTGTGCTTGCGCCTGCGCCAATGCTTGCTCACTTTGCTTAAGCGCTTGCTGTAATTGCTGTAGTTGCTGCTCGGCGCCATCAAGGGCAATCACTAGATTGGCAACTTGACCGGCGTCGTTATACTCGCCCTGATCGGCATTTTTTGCTAATAAAATAAGCATAACAACCGCCCCAAAGGCACAGGAGATAATATCCAAAAACGACAGGCTGAATATCTCTATGGGCTCGCGTCTTTTCATGGCCAACTCCCTGCCGGGCTTATCATTAAGCCACCGGTGGCATTCGCCCAGTTCCAATAAAGAGCCGGAGCTAAAGGGTCGCCCTCAAGCGGTAACAACACAATATGGGTGGGCACCTTTGGGGCCGCCTCGGCAACACTAAACTGGTGAATACGCGCACGGCAGTCACCATCGATTGTTTTCATATTACCGCTCAGGGGTTTGCAGTTTTTAGTTTCCCGAAACCCGGGGGCACCGGCCATCATGGTGGGTAAGCCATCGGTAATGATATACAGGGCATCAAGGTTTTCCAAGGTACTGCGCATCGTCTTTAAAGCGGTATATAAGTCTGTACCATGCTCTGGCACCAAGGCATCAATATCGGCAACGATGGCTTGCATGCTGGACTCGACCTTGGCCGAGTTGATAGCGCGTAGACCCAGTACTTGGGAGCTGGAGTTAAAGCTTATGACACTGACTTGAGCATTGTTAGGAAGGCGCGCTAACAGCCATTTTGCTACGCGCTTAGTGCGCAGCCATTTGGGCCCTTGCTGTTTTTGCTGCACCGAGCCGATTTTTCGCCGGATCACCTGAATCAACTGCTCATCGGTCATTGACGCACTGGTATCAATCAAGATACCAATGCGCTGGCCCTCGACCTTAAGGCCCAACAAGTACTGCTCTTCACCACTCCCACTCAAGGCGACAGGATCATCGGCCTTGGCCGGCCCCGCTGCGGCAATTGACTGCTGTAACTGAGCGACGACCGCTTGTTGCTGCGCTAAGGCCTGCTGCGCCGCTTGTTGAATCACTTGCAATGCCTCCACCCGCGCCTTACTGATCTGCCCATCCGCCTGCGCTTGCTTAACTTGCGCGCTCATATCGTCCAGCTGTGCTTGTGCTGTCTGAACACGCTGCTCTGCAGCCGCCAACTGCTGCTGTAAGCGCTCTATTTCGGTGCTGGGCACTGCTGTATAAGCTTGAAACTTAATGACAATTAAGATCAGCAATACCGCGCCAAGGCCACATGCCATGACGTCTAAAAAAGATAGGTTAACCCCCTGCTCAGCGCGGCGTTTAAACATCAGCAGTTACTTATGCAAATGCGTCAACAGATGGGTTTCACAGTTGTTTTTGGTCTTCAACACCATTTCATCTTGGCGGTTATTTAAGTGAAACAACACATACATCAAGACAATGGACAGCAGCAGTGACACTAAGGTTGAATTAAAGGCCACGCCAAGCTTATCGACCATGCCGGCAATATCCCCAGCGACGGCCTCTTCGGCCTTGGCCAGCGCCGAGCCGATACCACGCACTGTGCCGACAAAGCCGATACTGGGAATGGCCCAAATGAAAAAGCGGATCATGGCGTTACCTGCCTCTAACTGCGCGGCAAGAGACTCGACGCTATCACGAATCGCATCGGCAGCGTGCTGCACGTTTTGCGTGTATTTATAACGACGTAAGCAGTTGATCCACGTTGCAACTGAGCTGTTTTTCGCACTTTCGCCTTGTTCCAGATAAGCCAGAGCCTCATCCACAACTAAAGGTTTATCCTTGGCAAAGGTTTGCAAATAATCGAAGGTAAACACCGGCTCCTCTTTACTGACAATGCGGTAATATTTGTACGCCATCAGAATCAAGCAGAATATAGCCAAAGTGATACAAGCCTGTTGCTCGGCATCTTTGAGTATTACCCACACATTCGCTGTGGCTCCGGCCCCATGAGCGGCAATAGCAGCCTCAGCGGCGGGACGGATAAGGCCCTGATACAAGAGGTGCACAACAACGACGGTAAGCACAAACACACTCACCGACACCCAAAGTGGTAAATTCATGCGCGTATTATCACTACTCATAGTGCATCCTTAAATATCAACGGGGAAAGTGGCCGGCGAGTCGAGGCTAATTTTTGCAGCCACCGCCACTCCCCCTACCGTGCATGCCAGTATGACACTGACTAAGCCGACAATAAGTTTACGTTTCATTTTTACCTCTCATAACGCGCTATGCGAAAGCCAATAGTGGCGCTTGGCCCGTCGCTGATGATCTTTACGGCGCCGCGCAGCGATTGCATGCGCCCAGATAAATAATTACCCCCTTTAGCAATGGGGTTCCCAGTAGAGCGCGGCCCGGTGTAGTCGATATGCACCTTACTCAGATCTGGGGTAACATAAGAGCTGCTATCAAACACCCACTCACTGACATTGCCTGCCAAATCATACAGCCCCGCTTTATCAGCGCGAAAGCTACCGACTGGGGCTTTGTTAGCAAAGCCATCTTGATAGTTGGCAAAGTAGAAAGGCTGCTGACCTTTTAAACTGCTATCAGCAAAGTTTCCTGCATCACGAGGAATACGCTCACTATCACCCCATACATATTTAGTGGCGCGGGCGCGTTTTGCTTTTTTCGCCAACCATTCCCACTCCGCCTCCGTTAATAACCGATAACCTCGTGCTTGTGAGTTGATACCAAGCAATTGGTTATTGGCGATGCGATAGTAGGGTGTCAGCGCCTCTTGCTCACTCAACCAATTACAGTATTGCAGCGCGCGTAGCCAAGAGATATTGCTCACGGGTAAAGAGGATGGAGCGACATCGTTGGCGAAGGCACTGAATTGCGCTTCGCTGATCTCATGCGCCGACACCCACACTGTTCGTGAAAAATCGACCTTTACCGGAAACTCATTGCGTTTACGGCCTATTTCATTTTGCGGCGAGCCCATGGTAAAGGCATCCATAGAGAAACGCTTCATGTCTATACCTAAGGTTGATACAAACAAAGGCCGCCCCTCCCTACGCCGAGCGTCAAACTCGGTTAATAGCTCAACATGCATAGTGGTTGGGTGCTCAGCGCTCGGTGTAAGCTTTTTGTGTACCGCGCGATAGCCCGGTTTTGCCACCTTCACATCATGGGCCAACGCTGGCAACGTGGTGGTCAATGGGGTAGCAGCCACAGGTTGCTCATCAATATACACCTGAGCTTGGACATTACTGGTAATAGTCACCTTGCCTTGCTCAGGCTTAAGAGTAATAGGATACGCCTTATGGGCCTGCGGCGGTAAAATCACCTTGCTATTAAAGCTGTAAAATCCCGGTTTGACATAACGAACGCTGTGCATGGTATTGGCATCAACCGAGAGCTCTGTCTCGCTGATCAACTGACCGTTAACAAATAAGCTGCCGCCGCTGGGCTGCAAGGTAAAAGCGAGGGTTGCTTGTTGCGCCTTGAGTTGATAGTTACGCTCCACACTGGGAAACTGCTCGGTTACCTCGAGCTCTTCGGTACTGTCTCTGTAGCCCTGCTTTTGCACGGTGAGTTGATAAATACCCCCACTAACGGAGAGGGAGAATGGCGTTTGCCCTTGAAGCTGGTCATTGACATAGACATCCGCCCCGCTGGGGACGGAAGCAACGTTCAAGGCGCCCTTAATGGGCTTAAGTAAAGGCTCTAGGGTTAATGTTTGTGCACGCTCTAGTTCAATGCGCTTTTGCCAGCGCTGGTAGTAAGGATTCTCTATGCTTAACTGGTATTGCCCTTGCTCAAGGGGCTCACTGATGGCCGCGCCATTGCCCAGTAATTGCCCATCCACGACCCACAAGGTATGCTCGGCGAAGGGCACGGATACTTTTGCTGCCAGCGTGCCCGGCTTTGGCTTCAGCTCCACCTCAACCACACTGGCTGTGGTAGCTGTAATTTGCTGTGCATGGTCATAGTAAGTTGGTGATGAAACTTGCACGCTCACATCACTGGCTAAGCGATATAGTACATTGTCAGACAACCACCCCATGCCTGAGGTGACCTTAAACTGCGCCTGTTGCGCAGCAGGCTCAGGTGAGACCTTAATGGTGTGGCCTTTAACTACAAATAGATAGACAACAACCGTAAGTGCTAACAACAGCGCTAGCAAAGCACCAATAAGCATTGGCAACAAAGTGCTTTTTTGTCGCTGCTTGAGTTGTGCGTCTAAATCAGACATAGATCTTAAATCCTTTTAGTACAGGCTATGGTGAGCGATACGCTGTGGCTGTCACTGTTCACGATGAGTTTCTCTTTTACCGTGACATAGCCAGAGCGCCGCCCCTCGATGGTATAGCTGCCGGGCAACAACGGAAGCGTTTTTTCAGTAAACTCACCAAGGCGCTCAACACCAAAAATTCGTACCTGGGTCTCGCCATCTGATAGCAAAGTGATCTGCACAGGCGTGCTCACCTCTTTTAGGTGCGCACGTAAGGTATCAATACCACGAGCTAAATCCCGGGAGTAAGGTTTGAGTGGTTGAGCGCGGGTGAGCGCTTGTTCGGCTTGAGCACGCACGCTGCTATCGCTTAAGCGCTGTGGCCGCGTTAAATACACATTAAGTTTTTGCTTGGCGGCTAACACCTCGCGTCCTCGTGCGGCTAGCGCAGTAATAGTGCTATCTCCTGGCGCCTGCTGTAGATATTGCTCGGCTAACCGAATAACCTGTTGCCACTGTTGCTGCTCGCTGGCTTGTAGGAGTAAAGCACGCGTTTGCTCGGTGCTCAATTGCCTTTGCTGTTTAGCTAACTGAGCCTTTAGCAGCGCCAGAGTATTCTTATCACCTTGCAATTGTGCAATACGCGATATCGCTTGCTTAGCCTGTTGCAGCTGCTGTTGTTGTAACGCCTGCTGAGCCTGCTCTACGGCTGCACTCAATTGGTTTTGTCGCAATGACTCTTGAGCCGCTGCTAATTTTTGTTTTAACTCATCTCGGTTGGGTTGCACTTGAACGAGCTGTTGCAATGCAGTGACTTGCTTAGGTACATCTCGCTCCGCTAACGCTCCTTGATACACGCGCCACCAGTGCTGTTGCTGCGCAAAACCATCAATGCGCTGTTGCAATTCCTTGATGCGCGTATCTTGGTCATTAACCGCCGTTAACTTTTGCACATATAACTGTGCTTCCTGCGGGCGCTGCTGAGTCAATGCCTGCTCAGCTTGTTGATACCAGCTATCAGCTGCCTCAAGCCAGCGCTTCTGTAACTTTTCAGCCATGGCTATCGAATGCTTAAGGTGCGTTTCAACCTCGCGGAATTGGCTTTGGGCAAAGGCTTGCAAGGCCAGTTCATAGGCCTGTGTTGCTTGTTGGTGCTTAGCTGGGGCAAAGGATTGAATCTGACTTCGGGCTAATAGTGGTTGATATTGCTGCTCATAAGCAAGTATCGCCTGCTGCGCTTGCTCATGGTGTTGTTCATTTGCCTCAACAGCGCTGACTGCCACCTCTGTCGGCGTGCTGACTTGCTGCTGTACCTCCAAGGTGGTGAAGTAATAAGCCGCAATGCCAGTAGCTACCAACAATACGCTAGCCAGGGCAATCGCCACATAAGTACCCACTTGCGATTGGCGAACCTGAGTCTGCTTTTTTAACTGCTCATCAAGTGAGCTTTGTTCTGGTTGCACAACAATGGCCTTAGGTTACTGCATTAGTTTGCACTACTTTCCAACTGGTACATTTTGCGCAAGTGTGCTTTCCATTGCTCATATTGTTCCGCCGCAGTGCCTGTCAGCTCCACTTCTTGTTCATTGAACTCCATCACCTGAGGGCTTAGGGTGAGGTCTAAGCCTTGACCCATTTCGTCAATAACCGCCGACGCTACTCGCAAATTTTCATTGGCCTGATATGCATCTTTCAATAGCCATGCGCTACCCAACGCTCCAGCGGTTTTTGCTACCGCTGTGGATGTGGAAGTGGAGTTATTACCCAAGGCGAGGGCGGCAATAAAACCTAACGCCCCAATAACCGCTTTAGTATTGCGCTCGGACCGCGCTTCGCGCGCCCGTACGGCTTCCGGTAAGGTCTCTCTTTGCCACTTACGATAAGGGCCATTAGTTGTTTGCTGAAATACAGCAAACTGATCCTGTAGACGGTCGACAAAAAGCATGTCTTGATTACGCAATACCTCAATGCGCTGCAGCATAGGGTCGTTTGCTGCTGGCATGGCGTTCAGCTCGTACTTGTAGAACTGCGTCCCTCTTTTACTTTCTAACTGTTGCGATAAATACCCATCGAAAGCATCAGGGGCATAGTAGTGGGCATAACGCACTAGAGTGGTGTTTTTAAGTTGCTGCTTTTGCTGCTCTGACATATCCGTTAACAGCTCATAGACATAATCGGCTACCTCAACAAACACCGGCTCGTAGGGGTCTTTATCTTGGTTCATTGCATCGCGAAAGAAGCTTTCCGATACTTGGTGTTCAAAGTCTTCAGTATCAATGGGTTCACCGCTACTATCGACCACGGTGACTTCTAAACGAATAAATTCTGAATCTGAATGTAAGACAGTACCTAGCACGTATAAATCGGCACTGGTGTTAGCATTGGGCACCACGGATACGGAACCGAATGCTTTGGTCTTGGCTAAAGCCTGCTTGGTTTCTACGGCAAAACGCTTGGCCTCAGCACGGCGTAGTTGTGGCCATATATCTAACTCATCAAGCTCTTGATAATCAACGTGGCCGGTATCATCGTCGATAGGGAAGCCGGGGTTGAAAACAGGAATAGCCACATCTAAATAAATATCGCTGTTATACGTATAGCGCTTCGGCTCAGGAGACGGGCTTTGTGATTGCGTGACGCCCGGCCCCACAGCTATAGGTCCAGTCCGTGTAGTAGTAGACTTGCAACCACTCACCAATAAGAGTGATATCAATAATGCACTCATTAGGTGTATTTGAACTAAATATTTCATGTCACTGCCCATCCTTACTGAGTACAACGATAGTCTTCATACTGCTGCAGTAAAGCACTGCGTGTTGCCTCATTGGTTTCCTTCTGAATCTCTTCGTATAGCATAGTGCAAATTATCGAGTCGTTGTCTTTTGGCGCGACCACTTGCTGCTCTCGACCAGGGCCAGCCTTACGCTCTTTATCATCCACCTCAGTGTTATTTTGTGCTTGCTGTTGTAGCATTTCGTTCTGCCCCTGAGCTTGGTCTTGTGTTTGCTGTGTTGCTTGGGCATTGTTATGTCCTGTACCTTCACCCGCCTGCTGTGCCGCCATGCTTTGTTGCACTTGGTCCATGCAAGTACTGTATCGGTTAACTGAATCAAGTAACGCATTTTCCATTAGGCTGATACGCTCTTCCTTGGTTAATGTTGCCGGGTCGACCTCTTCAATCTCTACCGCCGTGCAATCATAGGCGCGATAAGGAGGTTGCTCAGCACTCACTGATAAACTGCTCAATAGTATTAATAGTACAAAACAAGTACGCATATACCTCCTCGGCAGAGTTCAACTGCTTTATAAAGACAACAGATAGACTATATGTATCGTTTTTTAAGCCATAAAAGCAATCATTAGTTTGTAGGATTTTGTTAGCTGGAGATCTCAACAATGGCATTAATGGTAGCTTTTGCAAGGCTAAAGCCTTGCCTACAGGTGTGGTTTTTTTAGTTGTTTGGTTGTGTTGTGGGTCAGGATTTATTCTGACTAGGGTGATGCAAGGCTCAAGCCTTGCCTACAGATGCGATAACCGGTGTTTCGCTCTGTTGTAGTTCAGGGTTTATCCTGACTAGGTGATGCAAGGCTAAAAGCCTTGCCTACGGGTGCGGGGTTTTCTGGTGTTTAGTTATGTTGTAGGTCAGGATTTATCCTGACTAGATGTTGCAAGGCTGAAGCCTATCCTACAGGTGTGGTGACAGGTGATGCTGTGTTGTGGGTCAGGATTTATCCCGACTAGATGATGCAAGGCTAAAAGCCTTGCCTACAGATATAGATATGGTGACGGGTGTAGGTCTCTGCTGTTGTTTGGTTTTGTTTGGATCAGGGTTTACCCTGACTAGGATGATGCAAGGCTAAAGCCTGGCCTACAGGCAT
>NZ_BCAI01000023.1:0-41494 GCF_001293805.1 Pseudoalteromonas sp. SW0106-04
TCTTTTAAAACTCAGTTTTACTTGACTCACCCAACTCGTTGAAGTGCTTGTTTGTAAGCAGCCCGCCGTGTCGGTGGATGCGCATTATAGGGAGATTCGATTTCCACGCAACCCCTTTTTTAAAGAAAAATGCAAAAAATAGATCGTTTGCTTTTAATTTAGGCATTACGGCTTAAATTAATACAAAAAGCCGCTGTTTGGCGGCTTTATTGTGGGACTTTTATTGTTGGATGGTTAACTTCCAACCAGCATTACGTTGGTAGAGTGTCTCTTGGTTAAGTTCGCTTAGCATAAGCGGGTGTTGCTTTAACCACTGCGAGTCTATAGATAAGATGAGTGCCTCACCTTGAGCATTAATGGCTAGTTGCGGTAGTACATCATCTTTACGACGCATAGAGAGAATAACAGCTAAGCGCAACACTCTGACCAGACATATCGCTAGTTGCTGGTGCGCGCCAAGGGACTCAAACTGGTTTGCACTCAAGTCCCCCTTGTGGCTTTGCACTAACATAGTCACTAATAAGTGCTGTTGACGAGTGAACCCTGGCATATCGGTATTTTTAAGAATATAAGCGCCATGTTTTGGATATTGCTTATATTCAATTAATAAACCCACTTCATGGAGTTTTGCGGCGCTGTGCAGCAAAGCGTGATCAGTCTCATTCAAATGCCAATCGCTGGCCAGTTGGCTAGCAAGCAATTTGGCGATACAGGCTACGCGCTCACCCTGGCTATGATCTACATGGTAACGGGTAACAAAACTGTCGATAGTACGTTGTCTAATATCTTTACGCTGTAGTTCAGGGATCATGCTATAGAGCACCCCTTCGCGAAGCGCACCGCCGGCCAAGCCCATCGCTTCAATTTCTAACACTTCAAAGATAGCAATGAGGATTGCTAATCCAGAGACAAAGACCAAACGACGCTCTTCGCTTAAACCAGGAAGTTGAAGACTATCAATATTGCTATATTGTACCGTCAGCTGTCGAATATCGTGGAGCTTATCCAGGGTCAGTGTTTCGTCCTGACGCTGTGCGACCATAATTTCTTGAATTGCTTGTACGGTGCCTGATGCACCAGCGGCATAGTCCCATCCGGTGTGTTTATACTTAGCGGCGATCGGCTCGACAATATTTTTCGCCGCAGCAATAGCAGCATTATAGTTTTCTTGGCTTAAAGCGCCGTCTTTGAAATAAGCTTCTAGATAGGTAACACATCCCATATTGAGGCTTTGATAATGTATAGGGTGGGACCCTTCACCGATCACCACTTCGGTACTCGCGCCACCAATATCAATAACTAGTTGCTTGCCACTGCAGGAAGAAGTGTGTGCAACGCCTTGATAAATGGTTTTAGCTTCCTCTTCACCACTAATAACATTCACCGGGTGACCGAGAATCTCTTGCGCACGGTTCTTAAACTCTTCGGCGTTAGTGGCTAAGCGCAGCGTTGCCGTGGCAACAATGTAAACCTGATGGGCAGGAATATCCTGCAAGCGTTCAGCAAATAAGGCTAAGCACTCCCAACCGCGCTCCATCGCCTCTTGGCTCAGGCACATTTGCGCGTCTAGCCCTGCAGCAAGACGTACTTTACGTTTAACCCGACCAATTGTTTGCAAAGAGCCAGCAACGGTCTTAGCTATCAGCATGTGAAAACTGTTTGAGCCAAGATCGATTACCGCATATAAATCATCTTGGAGGGAAGGTTTCACCACTTGTTATTACCTCAAAAAAAGCTTGGCATAGGCCAAGCTTGGGGATCATTTACTTCTAACGCGGCTGACGACGCCGATTTTGCCCTTGGCCTCGACCGCCATTACGAGAACGTCCTTGCGGCCCTCGGCGTTTAATCATTTTTGGTGCTTTGATGTCATCCAACAATGCACTCTTGTCATAATGGGATAATGGGATGCTGTGTTCTATATACTCTTCTATCTCTTGAAGGTTATATGCATACTGCTCACAGGCAAAGCTAATAGCGTGTCCTGAAGCACCAGCGCGCCCAGTTCGACCGATGCGATGCACATAGTCTTCGCAGTCATCCGGTAGGTCATAGTTAAATACATGACTTACTTCTGGGATATGCAATCCGCGAGCGGCGACATCCGTAGCTACCAGAAAGTCTAAATCACCTTTAGTGAATTGCGCCAGGATAGACTGACGTTTTTTCTGATTGACATCGCCTGTTAATAGCCCGACTCTGTGGTCGTCAGCTTTAAGCCATGCATATACCGTTTCGCAACTGTGTTTAGTATTAGCAAACACAATCGCTTTATCTGGCCATTCTTCTTCAATTAAGGTTAGCAGCAGCTTCATCTTGTCTTCTTGTGAAGGATGGAACAGCTCTTCTTGAATACGCTTACCCGTTTTCACATCCGGCTCAATTTGCACATGCTCTGGATTTGTCATGTGCTCAAACGCGAGCTCTTGGACACGATAAGACAGTGTCGCCGAGAACAATAAGTTCAGTCGCTCACTTGCTTCTGGCATCCGCCTAAACATATAACGGATGTCTTTAATAAAACCAAGGTCAAACATACGGTCGGCTTCATCAAGGACGACCACCTCAATATCATTGAGGGTGTAACAACCTTGCTTATAAAGGTCGATCAATCGTCCCGTGGTGCCAATTAAGATATCAACACCTTTTTCCAGCTGTGCCCGTTGTTTTTCATAATCCTCGCCACCATATAATAAACCTAGTTTAAGGTTGCAGTGTGGCGCCAAGATTTCTGCGTCTTTGTGGATCTGAATCGCGAGCTCCCGAGTGGGAGCCATGATCAGGGCTCTTGGTTGCTGACCCGATGGCTTTTGACTACGCAATAAGTAATGGCAAGTGGCCGTAAGAAACGCCAAAGTCTTGCCGGTGCCCGTTTGTGCCTGACCAGCAATATCTTGGCCAGCCATAATGTATGGCATACACTTTGCCTGAATTGGCGTGCAGTATTCAAAGCCACTTGCTTGCAATCCGGCAACCACTTCCGGTGCTAAAGCAAAGTCTGCAAATTTTTTATCGGTTAAATGTGTCTTATTCATAGCGATAAAGCATAACGCTTAAACTTGCAATAAGAAACAAGAGTGTTTAAATACGCACTAAATAAATTCGCCAAAATTAACGGAGAACGTGATGAGCGATAAAATTATCCAATTAACTGACGACAGCTTTGACGCTGACGTATTGCAATCAGACAAGCCTGTACTAGTCGACTTTTGGGCTGAATGGTGCGGACCTTGTAAAATGATTGCGCCAATCCTTGACGAAGTAGCTGGCGAATTTGACGGCCGTGTAAGCATTGGCAAACTCAACATCGACCAAAACGCAGGCACTCCGCCTAAGTTTGGTATTCGAGGTATTCCAACTTTATTGCTATTTAAAGATGGCCAAGTTGCAGCAACGAAAGTAGGTGCATTATCTAAAGCTCAGCTAGTTGAGTTCTTAGAGAACAACCTGTAATCACGCCGTTAAAAAGGGCTTTGGCCCTTTTTTACTCTACAATTGTGTTTAAACACTGGACGATGCGCTTTCGAGCTGCTAGTTTATAACCCCAACAATCCTAAGTTTATCCAAAAACCTCACTCGGGATACTTCCATTTCGAGACGATAAATAGTTAAAGAACCCACCAATATGCATTTACGCGAACTGAAAGACAAGTCTATCAAAGAACTTGTAAAACTAGCCGAGTCTATGGGCTTAGAAAACGTAGCCCGCCTTAGAAAACAAGATATTATCTTCTCAATCTTAAAAGCGCACGCCAAAAGCGGTGAAAACATTTATGGCGGCGGTGTCTTGGAGATTTTGCAAGACGGCTTTGGCTTTTTACGTAGCTCTGAAGCCTCGTACCTAGCCGGCCCTGATGATATTTACGTCTCGCCAAGCCAAATTCGTCGTTTCAGTTTGCGTACTGGCGATACGATTGCGGGACTGATTCGCCCACCTAAGGATGGCGAACGCTACTTCGCACTATTAAAAGTGAACGAAGTTAACTTCGATAAACCTGAAAACTCCCGTACTAAAATCCTCTTCGAAAACCTTACTCCACTGCACGCAAACGAACGTTTACGCATGGAACGTGGTAATGGTAGTACCGAAGACATCACCGCACGGGTACTGGATTTAGCCTCACCAATTGGTAAGGGTCAGCGAGCCCTGATTGTTGCTCCGCCGAAAGCGGGTAAAACCATGTTGCTGCAAAATATTGCCCAGTCTATCAGCTACAATCAGCCTGATTGTGAGTTGATGGTTTTGCTGATTGACGAGCGCCCGGAAGAAGTAACAGAAATGCAGCGCTTGGTGAAAGGTGAAGTAGTAGCGTCAACATTTGATGAACCTGCCAGCCGTCACGTACAAGTAGCCGAAATGGTTATTGAGAAAGCCAAACGTCTGGTTGAGCACAAAAAAGACGTGGTTATTCTTTTAGACTCCATTACCCGTTTAGCCCGCGCCTACAACACCGTAATCCCATCATCAGGTAAAGTACTGACCGGTGGTGTTGATGCGAATGCGCTACATAAACCAAAACGCTTCTTCGGTGCAGCTCGTAATGTTGAAGAAGGGGGTAGCTTGACCATCATCGCTACAGCTCTAATTGATACCGGCTCAAAAATGGATGAAGTCATCTACGAAGAGTTTAAGGGTACAGGTAACATGGAACTGCACCTTAACCGTAAGATTGCAGAGAAACGCGTATTCCCAGCAATTGACTTCAACCGCTCAGGTACACGCCGCGAAGAGTTACTCACCAAGGCAGATGAGCTTCAGAAGATGTGGATTTTACGTAAGATTGTCCATGACATGTCGGAAATCGATGCCATGGAATTCCTCATCGATAAGCTTGCCATGTGTAAAACCAACGATGAATTCTTTGATTCGATGAAGCGCAAGTAATAACTGCTTTAGCTTACTCGTAGGCCGTGACTGTTTTGCAGTCGCGGCCTTTTTTATTTTGCGCCTAGACGAGATTAGTCTATATCTTAGATAGGGCAAAATATAATCAGTAAGCTAATGAATCTTAGAAATTTTTACCTTCTCTTTGTGGCGGTATTAACATTCACGCAAGTGATAGTGGCCTACCAGTTCACGTCATCGTGGTGGCACACCGCCCTTATTTTATTGCCCACTTTGATTATCCTCGCCTTATTTATCTACGTTTTGAAGCGAGGCACTGTACAAGACCGTGAGCTGACCGCTGCCCTGGCACAGCACTTGGTAGATGGAGAAAAAGTGAACGTCAGTTTTCGCTTTGATGACAGCAAACACACTCCCCAATCTTATCTGGTATTCAATAGCTGCTTAGCCACCATTGAGCATTTAATTATGGAAATTCATGCAAGCGCTGCACGCCTTCTTCCGATGGCTGATGAACTTACCGATACCTATTCCTCAGTAACTCAAAAAGCGATGATGCAAAGTACCCATGGTAACGACATGGTAAACTCATTTAATGACATGATGCATATTACGACCCAACTCGGTGATGGCATTGATAATATTTGTGGCTCGTTGGAGCTGGCAACAAACTCAGTAAAACAAACCAAAATCGACGCTGATAAAAGCCAGCGCAGCATGCAAACACTGTCATCACAGATAGCACAAACCAATGATGAATTAGCGCAGTTGCAACAAGACAGCGAAAAAATTAGTTCGGTGATTGATGTTATCAATGCCATTGCTGAACAAACCAATCTACTGGCATTAAACGCCGCGATTGAAGCGGCACGCGCGGGTGAAATGGGCCGTGGCTTTGCTGTGGTCGCTGACGAAGTTCGCCACCTCGCTGCACGCACGACCAAATCCACCAGTGAAGTGCGGGAAATGGTGCAACATATTCAGCAAGGGACGCAGCGGGTCACCGAGTTGATGCAACAAAGCATCTCGCTGACACAGGAAACCGTTGAATTATCCGCGCAAGCGACTAACGAGGTCGACCAAATAGAGCATTCTATGCTCGACATTAGCGCCCATTCAGAACAAATCCGCAGTCAACTGCAGCAGCAGCATACGTTGTCTGATAGAGCGCAAAGCTGCGTCGATGCCATGCAAGAGCTCAACTCAGACGCGCTGCCTAGCTCGCGGATACAATCGGTATCATCACAAGACTTGCTCAACCTCGCACAGTGTATAGAGCAGAAGATAAGCTTATTTATTACCAGTGAAGAACATTATGATACCCGCAGACGTAATGATCCCAGCCGAAAACACAAAGATGCGCTGCCGCAAAAGACGAGCCATAGTGAGGATCTTACGGGTGATATTGATTTATTCTAGTTCCAGATTTGCCAAGTCTTCGATTAATACACCGACTTGCTCTTTATCCTGATACTTTGCCGCAAGTTCAATATCGCATACCAACTCCGCAATGGTTTGGCTGGCAAACATCTGCGCAGCCCCAGCTAAGCGGTGGGCGACGGCCTTAATTTCATCGAGGTCATTACGAGCGTGTGCATTTACTAAGCTTTCGATCTCTCTTGGTAAGGTGTGCATAAAGCTTTCGTGCAAGTCGCTCATATCCACACTCTGAGCCGCACGAGCGTCTATTTCAACATTCAAAAAGTGCTCTAGGGTGCGGCAAAACTCTTCTTTTTCGATAGGTTTCGCCAAGTGATTAGTGAACCCAGCAGCTTTGTACCGTTCAATATCATGGGTCATGGCGTTCGCCGTTAAAGCAATGATCGGTTGCGTATAGCCACATTGGCGCAACAAATTAAGAGCCTCAAGACCATCCATTTTTGGCATTTGGATATCCATTAACACTAAATCAGGGCAGTGCTGCAAAGTAAGCTCTACAGCTTGTTCACCATTAGCAGCGCTGTGCACTTTAATACCTAAGTTGGTAAGTAGACGCTCAATTAGTCTACGATTATCCTCGTGATCCTCGGCCAGTACCACCTCACCGGAAAAGCTCAGGGCCCGTGCTGCCTGAATCGTGTCGTTACTGCGCTCGTCCATTTCCATACAACGACAAGGGATATAGAAGCTAAATGTACTGCCCTGTCCCAAAACACTAGAGACGCTTATATCTCCACCCATAATCTGCGCTAGTTGCTGCGATAGGCTTAGGCCGAGGCCAGTGCCACCAAAGCGTCGGCTGATTGAGTTATCACCTTGGCTAAAGTTCGCGAAAATGGCATCAAGCTTATCTTCAGCAATACCAATCCCGGTGTCTTTTACACGAAAGCACACGCCCTGCTCATCAGCAGTAATAGCAAGTTCAACCTCACCTTGCTCGGTGAACTTCACCGCATTAGAGCATAAGTTCACCAGCACCTGTTTTACTCTAATGTAGTCAAATTCCGCACCAAAGCTTGCTGGCAACTTATTATTAATGCGAAAAAGAATGCCTTTTTGTGATGCGCTCGGCTGGAACATGGCATTTATATCCGCAAGCAAGGAACAAATACTCACTGTTGAAATAACCAACTCCAGCTTGTTGGCCTCGATTTTACTCAAATCGAGTACATCGTTAATCAGCTCTCCAAGGTGTTGGCTATTGTTGTAGATAACTCGTAGCTCCTTGGCTACTTGCTCGGCGGGCACATCACCTTCGATGATCGCTTGCGCTTGACCCATAATAGAGGTCAGGGGGGTGCGTATTTCATGGCTGATATTGGCCAAGAATTGGCTTTTTATTTCATTTGCCGCACTGAGCTGATCGGCTAGCTCCTCCAGCTCTTTGGTACGTTGCTTTACTTTATCCTCTAACATTGCCGTAGCTTTGCGCTCGGCAGAGCGCCGGAATAACAACACTATACTGATAAAAGCCAATATCAGTATACCTGCAGCCAGAAATGTCATTTGACGACGCTGCTGCGCTTCGAGTTTGTCTAACTGTTGCTGTTGCTTGAGCGAGTCAACCTGTTGTTGTAGTTCCGTAGCATTGTACTTAGCTTGGAAATCATTCAAAGAACTGGCTATTTTATTGCTTAACATCTCTTGCTGCTGGCGCTCATAGCGCTCGTATAGCAATGCGCTTTTGACATGATCACCCTGCGCCGCAGTCACGAGTAATTCAATTAAGGAAATCGCAGGAGAAGCTTTGTCATCGGTCACCTGCTCGCGCATGGTGTAAACCTCTCGCAGCGCTTGCTGTGCCTGCTTATATTGGCCTTTAGCGAACAGCAACTTGGCTTCAATCTCTTTAATATTGCTGTTGTAATGCAAATTATCCATTACCTCAGCCTGCGCTTGGGCGTCACGCATTTGCGTATAAGCGGCATCAAAACGCCCTTGCACGAAGTTTAATTCAGCTAAGCGAATAAGATTGACAATATGGTTTGGGCGGTCGCCATTTTCTTGGTACTTCACCAGAGCCTTTTGGTAGTAAATTTCTGCTTGTTCGAAATCCATACGTGATTGGTAAATAGAGCCTAAGTTAGTCTCCATTTGCGCTTGCCCTATGGTATCGCCCAAACGCTCAAAGCTATCACCTATTTGCTCATAAATATCAAATGCAGCTTCGAAACGGTACCAGTCCATGTAAGCAACGGCGATGTTGTGCATGATATTAACTTGGTCATATTCGTCGCCATATTCATCGTAAAGCTCTTTTGCCTTTGAATAGGAGGCGATGGCCGCTTCGATTTGGTCTGCGCCAGAATAAGCCAGGCCAATATTATTATATAAATGGGCTGCAATAATGGGTTTGTCGATTTGCTCGATGATCTCGATGGCGCGAAGATAATCTTCAATGGCGGTTAAATCTTGACCCCGGTAGTAGTGGCTAACGCCTTGCATCTGTGCATATCGCGAATGCTCAATGACCGTGCCGTGTTTTGCAGCTAGTTGCTCTGCGCGTAAATAGTAGCGAGCCGCCTTTTCGTAGTTACTGTCTTCAAAAAACTGTTTGGCGATAAAGGCATTGACTGCTAATTGTTGTGGTTCAGAGAGAGGTTGAGCGAGTTTGCTGATGGCGTAATCGCGTTGCAATTGCTGAGGTTGGGAGCGAATATCGTCAATCAGCGCATCACCATAGCTCAGGCTAGTAAAAAGTGAGCATACAAGTAACTGGATACACACCAGTAACCGAGGGAGCTTCCTTTGCGACATATTCCATTTCACTGTATTTTAAACCCTGTACACCCTACGCTGGGCAATCTCAATTACGTTAACGGTTTTATTATGGACGACTCACATTACAACCCACTCATAGAGCCTATTTTAGCGCTCTTAACGGACGGTCAAAGTTGGAAAGTCCATACCCTGGCTAGCCAATTAAAAGCACACGGTCACCTTGGCCGCCTTGATGAAGACTCCATGGCCGATTTAGCTAAACGCAACTTCATCATTATGAATGCACTGTTTCAGCTACAAGATGAATTGCTCAAAAGCGACTGCTATTTGTCCATATCTAGTTTACATATTCAGCTCGTTTACGGCCACCCAAAACAACGACCTAGCAGCAACGATTCATTGCGAGAATATTACCTCAATTGGCAGAATTACGCCTTATCTCGCGAGCAAGTTATAGACTTGTTAGACCAGTTTTGGCAAGCCTTGCCCATTAACACTTTAGACGATACGACCCTAGCACGTATTAACAAACGTTGGAAATTGTCACAGCCGATTCAAATGCAGGCACTAAAAAAGCGATGGCGCACGCTTGCGCTTGCGTACCACCCGGATAAAAACACCCACAGTAACGCAGACTTTCAACAAATTCATAATGAATACCAACAGTTACTTCAATATGTGCGAGTAAAAAATAACAATTGCAATTGATAATTACTTTCATTAACATGCGCAACGTTGTTTTTTATCTAGGTAATTATTATGAACCGCCACGCGCTCACCTTAGCAATCGCAGCTGCCTTCCCTACCGCGACTCTCGCAACTGAAAACATGGAAAAGATCGAAGTCGTCGGCTCGTATTTTAACGACTATAAAGTGGATAGCGCTTCAGGCGCCTTACGCACAAATACCTCATTGCTAGAGACGGCTCAGTCTGTAACTGTTATTCCTGACACTATAGTTAATGAGCAACTGGCCACCACACTCGGCGAAGTACTGAGTAATGACGCCAGCCTTACATCGGGCTCGAAACAGCGTAACCGAGAAACATTCAACATGCGTGGGTTTGGCTTAAGTTCATCGACTGGCTACTTACGCGATGGCCACCAGCATTGGTCTCATTACCAACAACCGATTGAAATCCTTGAGCGTGTTGAGGTTATCAAAGGCCCTTCGAGTATCCTCTATGGTCAGTCTGGTCCGGGCGGATTGGTCAATATGGTGACCAAAAAGCCCACCGCCAATCAATTTATTAACCTTGCGGCAGATATCGATCAACACGGCTCCACTCGCTTTATGCTTGATGCAAGCTCTGCACTAACCGAAGATGAGCGCCTGCGCGGACGCGGCATTTTAGTCAAGCAAGATGTAAACTTCTGGCGCGAATACCCCAACGGCGAAGAACGCGAACGAGACCGCTTTTTGGGCGCTATGGTGTTAGATTATGACCTCACGGACGACACTTTAATACGCGTACATTATGACCGCACTGATGATAAAACTGGGTTAGATACTGGGGCTTGGCTAAACAACGATGGCGAGCTTATCGGTGACGATAAAACGATTTACGATTTTTCTTGGGCTTTCACTGATATTACTGTGGAAAATATCGGCCTTGATGTACGCCATTTCATTAACAACCAGTGGCAAGTGAAAGTAGGCTACAACGAGCAAACGTTCGAGCGCCAACGTTTTGAGTCGGCACCGCGCAAACCGAGCGACTATCAAGTCGGTGATAGCTACACCTCGCGCCCCTATGATCGCTTTGATGATTGGCAATTTACTACCGCCTACATCGACTTTGTTGGCGAATTTAAGCTGGCCAATATGCAACACCAACTACTGATTGGTGCCAATAGTCTAGATTACTATTATGGACAGCTTCGCACCCGCGCAGATGCAGTGGATTACACACTCGCTCAGCAACAGCCAAGCCGCCCCAATGTAAGCTATCAGAGCGATGATAGCTTATACACCGCAGAATATGACTACTATGGTATCTATATTCAAGACTTGATCACTGTGAACCCACAGTGGCAAGTCTCTATTGGTGGACGCTACGATAAGCAAAATAAAACCGGTGCCGACAATGAATCTGTACTTCCTAAACTAGGCATACTTTACCACCCACTGGATACCGCCACGATTTACCTCAGCTACTCAGAAGGCTTCGAGCCGCAGGGCGCCGATAAGCTCAATAATGAAACCGACAAGAATCATAATATGAAACTTGACGCTGTGACTTCTGAGCAAATAGAGCTCGGTGCTAAGTGGCAGTTGTTCGATGACCGTTTACTGCTAAGCGGCTCACTGTTTGATATCAGTAAAGACGGCACCTTAGTCACTGAGCTCGTTGAACACCCTGATTATGATTCAATCACTACACAGGTTGGCGAGCAGCGTCATAAGGGCCTAGAGCTCGCCGCACAGGGCGCGGTCACCGATCGTTTTTTCGTCATGGCGTCCACTATGTATTTAAATGCTCAATACGAACGTGATGAGAATTATGAGGGCAACCGCCCTGCGGATGCACCCAAGTGGTCGGCTTCACTGTGGTCACGCTATGAGCTTAACGATGCCCTGGCCTTTAATGCTGGCGTTTTTTACACCGGAAAACGCTTTGCCGACAGTGCCAATACCGTTGAGAAAGATGCGTATACGCGCGTCGATGTCGGTGCTACCTACGCGCTTAAGCTTGCCGGTAATGACATTGACTTAAGACTCAATATTGAGAACCTATTTGATACTGACTACCTTGCCGGCGGTGGCGTCAGTAATGTCACTGTTGGCGAAGGCACGAACTTCCGCCTTGCTGCCCAGTTCAGCTTCTAACCATAAAGAGGTCGCCTCTCGGCGACCTCCTTCCCTCCCGACCTAGCGCATAAATTATCACCATGAGTAAGGATGTGATTAAATACACTTTTATCTCTAGACCTAGGAACAACCATGAAGTTTGTCTCTTTGTTGGCACTGCCCCTACTCGCATTAGCGCCAATACAGCAAGCAGCCGCAGAGCAATTTACCACTGAGCAATTACAACACACCGCACAAATTCGTCAGCAGGCACAAAACAGCGAGTTAAGTTGGCAACTCGTGGAGTCCCTTACCACCGAGGTCGGCCCTCGCCTGCCGGGTACCGAGAATGATAAAAAGGCCGTTGCTTGGGCCAAAGCTCAGTTCGAACGGCTCGGCTTCGATAAAGTGTGGCTCGAAAAAGCCCACTTCCCACACTGGCGCCGCTATCATGAATCAGGACATATACTCTCTCCTAGCAAACAGCCGCTGCATCTAACAGCTTTAGGCAACAGCGTTAGCACCGCAAAAGACGGCCTAAGCGCTCCTATCGTATTGTTTGAAACGCTGGCAGAGTTACAAGCTGCACCCGCCGGCTCGCTAGCAGGAAAAATTGCCTATGTGAACTATCGTATGAACCGTGATATTGATGGCAACGGTTATGGGCCTGCAGTGAAAGCGCGCAGTTCAGGCGCCGTTGTCGCAGCCCAAAAAGGCGCAATTGGCTATATGATGCGCTCAGTCAGCACCAGTCATCACCGTTTTGCTCATACCGGTGGCAGTCACTATAAAGAAGGGGTAAGCAAGATCCCCAATGTGGCTATTGCTAACCCAGATGCCGATCAAATTGCGCGACTTATCGCACTCGGCGAACAAGTCACCGTACACATCAATATACAAACCGAAGATTTAGGACAGGGCGAGAGCTATAACGTGATTGGTGAGATAACTGGCCATAGTAAACCTGATGAATACGTGCTCTTAGCTAGCCACCTTGATTCATGGGATTTAGGCACCGGTGCCTTAGATGACGGCGCAGGCGTTGCAATCACCATGGCAGCAGCAAAGCATGTGGCAGCGGTGAAACGCCCACAGCGAAGTATTCGTGTTGTCCTCTTTGCCGCTGAAGAGCTTGGCCTGTGGGGTGCTAAAGATTATGTCAAAGCACATAGTGATGAGTTAGATCACATCGTTGCCGCCGCCGAATCGGATTTTGGCGCCGATGTCGTGTATGCGTTCGAATCGAACGTGCATGCCCAATCCTTACCTATAGTGCGCGCGATTGCTGAGCAACTGAGACCTCTCGATGTAACCTACATCGGCGCAAACTCAGCCCGAGGAGGGCCGGACTTAATCCCGTTTGAACGAGCACAATCGAGCCCTATATTTGCCTTGCATCAAGACGGCACCGACTACTTTGATTACCATCACACCGCTGATGACACTCTAGATAAAATCGAACCACATAAGCTAAAGCAAAATACCGCTGCGTATGCCGTTTTTGCCTATATGGCCGCCGATGCTAAGGACAAAATTCAAGCAAAATAAAATCTTGCTAACATTTTTTAGTTGCGCTAGTGTGGAAAATACTTGCGCAACAAGGAATGTTAGTATGCCAGTTTCTGCCGTCCCCACTGAGCGACTCGCTCCGACACACATCAATAAACGCTTTGGCCGCTATTCAGTACTCAGTGCTTATGGCTTGCCCTTGATGCCGCTAGGCAGACCCGGCGCAGCTCTGAGCCACTGGTTCATTTGGGCGACTTACCATAGCTTGGGCTTGTGGCTTATTGCAGCATTAGTGGTTTTGCTTGTTAATCATAACCACCAACAAGGGCAACAAATGGCTGCCAACTTAGCTGCGCCCAAAATTTGGGATGTGTACGTCTTCGAAAAGCAAGGCTTAAGTCGTGCACTTGGTAAAGACGCAGCGCCGGGATATCAAGTGCTTCAGGTTAAAGCTGTTGATCCTGATACCGTCACTTTCAAAGTCAGTAGTGTCACTTATAAGCGAGAAAGCGGCACAGACAAAGCCATCAGCATGGATAATTTAATGCTTGATAGCTACTTTTTAACAAACCCCATCTCTCTTGAGCGTCAGCAGCTCGCCCCTTTATTTGCGCAGGGCACGATTATTTCAGCCCGTCGCCCCGAACATATCTACATTGACGGCGGCATCGTTCGTCCACGACCTAAGCCAAAACCTCTCTACGAAGGGCCTAAATTAAATCAAGCCAACCAAAAAGGTATTGAGTATTTTCGTCAAGGCTTGTGGGCTGAGGCATTGAGCGCTTTTCAGCGTGGTGCCGAGCAAGGTGATGCCTGGTCGCAATACAACTTAGGTGACATGTATTTAAAAGGCCAAAGCACTGAACAAGACACTCAACAAGCATGTCTGTGGTTTAAGAGAGCCGCCGAACAAAACCATCCTAAAGCTAAAATAGCGCTAAAGCACTGTAGCTAGTAAGCGATAACTCCTAGCTGTTACTAAAAACCGGCACCAAGCAATGTTATGTTGCAATATAACACCTTGGTGTTACTATATAACAAAACATGGAGATAGAATAATTATTAAGGAGCTTGCTTTGCGCTTACGTTATTTACCATTATTAGTTGCGACGACATTATTGTGGGGTTGTGGCGACAGTATCGATGACCTAAATCAACCCACAGAAGCTGTACCTGAAGAGCATTCAGAGCATGAGCATAATGATGAACACATCGCCGGACGCCTGTTAATTTCGGCGGCTGAACAGGCTGAAGTAAGCGTATTTAACGCTGAGGACTTAAGCCTCGTCGAGCTACTACCGACAACGCATGTGGTATCTGGCATGTACGCTACACCCTCATTGCGTTACGCTGCGTTGATCCAGCGAGACCAAGGCTTAGTAGAGTTTATTGATGGTGGCGTTTATAGCGAAGACCATGGCGACCATATGCACCCTTACGAGCAAGCCCCTAGCTTGTCATCGTTACAACTTAGTGGTGCTAAGCCGACACACTTTAACGCTGCAGAGCAACAAGCGGCCTTATTTTTCGATGGTGATAAACAAAACACGGTCAACGCATCAGTCACCCTACTTGACGATCATCATATTGGCGAAGGTGAGGTAATTGCCCACCACGAGTTTGCTACTTATATGCATGGTGCCGCACAGATACGCGGCGACTACGTGCTAGCAACCTATCGAGAGGCCAGCAGTGACACTGTATTGCCTAGCCAAGTTGAGCTGTTTCATCGCCATGATGATCATCTTCACCATGAACTACGCTTTGCACCAACCTGCCCGATGCTCCACGGCAGCGCGCAAAATGAAGAACATGTCGCCTTTGGTTGTAGCGATGGTGTACTGCTAATAGAGCAACAAGATACGAGCTTCAGTGCCCATAAGATAGCTAACCCTGAGGGGCTTGAGGGTCGCATTGGCACCATCAAAGCAAGCCATAACTCGCATGACCTGCTTGCCATTACCTCAGCAAAGCGATTGTTTAACCTCGATCCAGAAAATCATGATATGACCGAAGTGTTATGGCGTGATGAAGCAGACATCGATGCTTTAGCTAGCACCTTTAGCGCTCATCACGGTGCTTACTTTATTCTCGATAATCACGGTGACTTACACGTTTTTGAAGGCGATGGTGGCTGGCATCACAGCACTCACTTCAACCTTTTTTCGGAGGTATCAGTGAACTACCAGTTAGCGGTTGCCGCAGACGAGGAAGCTCTTTACGTGCTCAATCAGCAAGAGAGCATGCTACACAAAGTGGACTTAGAGTCGCAGGCCATCACTGCGACCCAAGAGCTTAACTTTGCTGCCAGTAAATTGCAGTGGTTAGGTATCGCTGAAGATGAGCATGACCACGCACACTAGGTTTGTTCCCGTGGCCTGCTTGCCCTTGCGGCTGTAGGCCATTTTCTTACTAAAAGGCCCTGTTTTAAAACAGGGCCTTTTTACATCGCTCAATCACAAGCTAAACCTTTTATAAATTAAGGTGTTCAGTGACAAACGCGATCATCTGCTGGTAATAATGAAGTTGGTGCTCGGCGTTATAAAAGCCGTGCCCCTCATCCTCCAGCAACACATATTGATACGGATGTTCAGCCTTATCTAGGGCGGCTATCAAAGACTCGGCCTGTTCAATGGGGGCGCGCTGATCTTCTCCTCCATGAACAATGAGTACGGGCGCCTTTAATTTGTCGACATTGTAACTCGGTGAGAACGCCTTTAGCTGCTTCTTGTCGCTGCCTAAGACCTTGCGTAAGTAGCGCTGGCCACTATCGCGCGCAGCCACGTCACCCTCATCAAACATCAACGGTAAATCATAGACCCCGACTACGCCCACCGCACATTGGAACATATCGGGTTCAATAATAGCGCTTTGCAATGCTGAGTAGGCGCCAAAGCTGGCTCCCATGATGCACATATTATCTTTATCAACCCAGCCTTGCTCTGTCACGTAGTTAACACCGTCAATGATGTCATACTGAATATCACTGCCCCATTTGCGATACCCTGCACGCTGGAAGTTGCCACCAAAGCCGCCTGAGCCCCTGAAGTTGACCTGCAACACAGCTATGCCCCTGCTAGCCAAGAGCTGTACTTCGGGATCGAATCCCCACCAGTCACGAGGACCATGGGGGCCGCCGTGGGGAAGTACAACTAATGGTAAGTCTTTTAATTCCTTACCATGGGGCACGGTAAAGTAACCGTAAATATTCAGCCCGTCACGCGCAGTGTATTGAATGGGCTTGGTTTGTGACATTTGCGCGGTATCAATCCAAGGCCGCGACGAGAACAAAAATTTCAACTCGTTGGTACTGGCGTTAAACAGATAAAAGCTACTGGGGTGACGGTCGCTACCAGTCCACACCACATTCAGGTTGCCATCTTCGGTGCTGCTGATAATGCGTACTTGCCGTCCAGGAACGGCTTGCAAAAGCCCCTTAAGACGCTTTGCCATAGGCGCAGTCTTATCAACAAAAGCATAATTAGGATATTGCGCTTCATATTCAATCGCGAATACCGATTTATCGACCTCATCAACCCATACCTTGCTAGGAGACACATGCTCTTCTTGATAGACCAATTCATGGGTTTTGGTCTCTAAGTTCAACTTATAAAGGCCAGCGGGTTCGCCATTTTTAGAGGCACTGGCGTACACAACATCCCCTTTTTGGTTAAAGCCATGCAACTTGATATCTGACAACCCCATGGCCCCGCGCTCAAGCTCAACCCACTGACCCTCATCAAGGTCACGTAAGTGAATCTCTTGGTCGGTGTAATTATCAGTAGAGACCGATACCCGCAAGCGTCCTTGTTCATCAGTTAAAAACTGCGCCATACGCGACGGTGAACGGGTGACCTGTCGGCGCAACCCGCGATACACATCCACTTCATAAACGATGGTATGGGGCTCCTTGCTGCCAGTCCAAGGGTAGGTAACCACCAGCATATGTCGCTCATCATCAACCAATGGGTCAAGAATATAAGAGGTGCCGTATACAGAGGTCGCCTTACGTAAACGCGAGCCCGTCTGTTGCTCACCCTGATAGCCCATCAGGTATTTAGAGCGGCTACCATCGACGTTTACGCCGAATAATTCGCCATAATATTCAGGATGGTCTTTCCAGCCTCGTAAGTATTCTTTGCTTAACACCACGCGCTCATTATTGACCCATTGGTAATTGCCAACCTGTGCGTTGCCGGGAAAGCTGACGCCGTGATGCACTTTGAAGTTTTCGGTATCAAGAATAATCAGGACATCCTTGCCCTCTTTTTTGGTCATCGCCCCTAGGTAAGCGCCATCGGGAGATAATTTAAGAGAGTGATACTGTGCGCTACGGGAGAAATGCTCTAGAGGAATAAGCTCCGTTTTGGCGTCCTCGGCACTAACGGCCGTGCTAACAAGCCCCAACAGCAGGGCAATAAATAATTTCATTATTTCACTCCATGAAATGTATTTTAAAAGTAGTACTTTTTATTTTTGTTAAATAAGTTACACGAGTGTACCGCGATAGCAATTATGGTTCCAGCTACGGGCCAGATGAAAGGGTTGTTAAACCTATACCTAACCCAACGTTGTGTGCGATGCAGATTCAGCGCAATACCAGCACTGAATGCGCCCGCGATTTTTTGTTTTTACTGATAACTTCATTTATCGTCGCTCTCCCCTAGGGTCGGGCCTCATGTCATAGCAAAAAAACAGAGAGCTAACGCAGCTTCAATAAATCCTAAAAAAGGGTAATAGGCCCAGTGAAGTGCATACGCTACACTGTAGTTGTCCACAAAATAGGAGTCTTTCACTTATGAAGCCCTCCCTAATAATATTATTACTTGTCACTTTGTTATCTGCGTGTTCAGAGTTATCCATAGAACCATCAGAAAATTCCGTTGGCATTAGCTATCGGTGTGATTCTGGATCGACTTTAAAGGTCGAATATAACGACAGCACGGCCACATTAACGCTTGACGGCGATACTTACAGTTTATCGGGAGAACGCTCGGCCTCCGGAAACAAATATACTAACGGTGAAATGACCTTCTGGGGCAAGGGCGATGAAGCAATGCTAATGATAGGGAATGAAACCTGGCAGTGTCACCGTAGCCACTGATCGCTTTTCCATTGGCTTACAGTATAATGCTGCAAACACTCAGGCTTAACGAGGCGTAATGAAATATAAAGATCTTCGCGACTTTATCGCGTTACTGGAAAAGCGCGGCGAGCTCAAACGAATTAGCCAGCCCATCGATACTTACCTGGAAATGACGGAAATAGCCGATCGCACTTTGCGCGCTAAAGGCCCGGCCCTGTTATTTGAAAACCCCAAAGGTTACGATATTCCGGTATTAGCTAACCTCTTTGGCACTCCTGAACGCGTAGCCCTGGGTATGGGCCAAGATAATGTAGAGGCCTTGCGTGAAGTAGGTAAGCTGTTGGCCTTTTTAAAAGAGCCTGAGCCCCCGAAAGGTATTAAAGAAGCTATAGGCCAGCTGCCGGTGTTCAAGCAAGTGCTTAACATGCCAGCGAAGGAAGTGAAGAAAGCCCCATGCCAACAAGTGGTATTAGCTGGAGAGCAAGTAGATTTAACCCGCCTGCCCATTCAGCACTGCTGGCCGGGTGATGCTGCACCGTTGATCACTTGGGGCCTAACCGTTACCAAGGGCCCGTACAAGAAACGTCAGAACCTCGGTATATATCGCCAGCAATTACTGGGGAAAAACAAGATCATCATGCGTTGGCTATCCCATCGCGGTGGTGCGCTTGACTTTCAAGAGTGGTGTAAAGAGCATCCGGGTGAACCTTATCCGGTATCGGTTGCCCTCGGAGCCGACCCTGCCACCATACTAGGCGCGGTAACACCTGTGCCCGACACTCTGAGTGAATACGCCTTTGCAGGTTTACTTCGTGGCGGCAAGACCGAAGTGGTCAAGTCCGTTTCCAATGATTTACAGGTTCCCGCTAGTGCCGAATTCGTGCTTGAAGGTTACATTGCTCAAGACGAGCGCGCCCCAGAAGGGCCTTATGGTGACCATACCGGTTATTACAATGAGGTTGATGACTTCCCTGTTATGACGGTGACGCATGTTACGCACCGTGAAAATCCTATTTATCACAGCACCTATACTGGCCGCCCACCCGATGAGCCGGCTATTTTAGGCGTCGCCCTGAACGAGGTATTTGTACCTATACTGCAAAAGCAATTCCCAGAGATAGTCGATTTTTACCTGCCCCCAGAAGGCTGCTCATACCGCATGGCCGTAGTGACCATGAAAAAGCAGTATCCAGGGCATGCAAAACGAGTAATGATGGGAGTCTGGTCGTTCTTACGCCAGTTTATGTACACTAAGTTCGTCATTGTCTGTGATGACGATGTCAACGCACGCGACTGGAATGATGTCATTTGGGCGATCACCACCCGTATGGACCCCGCTCGCGACACCACCCTAGTGGAAAACACCCCGATCGATTATCTCGACTTTGCTTCACCTGTTTCTGGCTTGGGTTCAAAAATGGGCATGGACGCAACCAATAAGTGGCCAGGAGAAACGGATCGCGAATGGGGTGAGCCTATCGTTATGGATGACAAGGTCAAACAACGCGTTGACGAAATCTGGGATTCCCTAGGTATCGACTAAAGTGCAGACTTATCGCCACAGCCGCTTATGTGATACGCTGTGGCGCAGCTAAAATCATAAAGGTTAATCATGCAAACACTAAAAGCGGATGTGGTAAGCATCACGCCACTGACAGAATTTGTTTCCAAGGTTGTCTTGGCACCAGAGCAGCCAGCTGAGTTTGAAGCGGGTCACTACTTGCAGCTCGTTTTAGCCGAGAAAGATAAGCGCGCCTTCTCTATCGCCAGCCGCCCAAGCCAAAAACAGCAAATTGAGCTGCATATCGGCGCATCGGGCGCTGATAGCTATGCGATGCAAGCCCTCGATCATTTGCGCCAGCACCATGAAAATGGCACCCAAGCGTTGATTGAAGTAGGTTTAGGCGTATCGCAGTTACGCATCGACTGCACCCGTCCGGTGGTATTGTTAGCCGGTGGCACCGGTTTTTCATACGTAAAATCAATGGCCGACCACCTAGCTGAAATTGACTGTGACCGTCCCGTCTTTTTTTACTGGGGTGTGAAGCATGAAGATGCTTTATATGCCAAAGATGAAATGCAGCAGTGGGCAGCTAAACGCAGTAACTTCACTTTTATCCCGGTGGTTGAGCAGCCTCAAGGTGAATGGCATGGTCATACCGGCCTTGTGCACCACGCGGTGATGAAAGACATTGTTTCCTTGGAGCCTTACTCTATTTATATGGCGGGACGCTTCGACATGATAGGCATTGTACGCGACGACTTCATAGAGCATGGTGCCCAGCGCGAATATATGTTTGCCGACGCATTTGCTTTTATCAAATAGAGGCCGCAAGCTAAAGCCCTACATTTCACCGATGTAGGGCTAATTCTCACTAAACCATCCGTTAAATCGAACACTTCCATTTATTTATTCCCTTTTACCTATCAAAAAGACAAGCCTACACTGCTCCTAAGACTTAAAGGAGTGACAGATTATGTTCGATTTAAAAGTACAGCATGCTATGAGGCGGAGCTTTCTTTCTCTCAGCCCAGACTTGGAACTAACAGCGGCCATTGCGCAGCTCAAGAAACACCAGGTTATAGGCGCACCTGTTGTTGATGAGCAACAACAGTTGGTGGGTTACTTGTCGGAGCAGGACTGTCTGGCACCGCTGACCATCAATAGCTATTTTTGTGATGGCCGCATTACAGTGGCTGATGTGATGCACCAAGATGTGCTCACAACATCCACACAGACGCCACTACTGGAGGTTGCGCTAAAAATGCAACAACCTCATAAACCCAAGCAATACCCCGTAGTGGAGCAAAACAAAGTGATAGGCGTCATTAGCCGTACTCAGGTTTTACATGCGCTAAGTCGCAGCTATCAAAGCTGTAATGCAGCCTAATTTATGAGCGCTGTGCCGCTTTCACTTTTAATGCTGCTTTATCACCGTCACTTAAATAAGCGATAGTCAGGGCATTTTCTTGGGCCTGAGTGATGTGCTCTTGGGTGAGGCCGGCTTGGTAGGCAGCATGCTGATATTCATTAGCAAGCTCGATGCCTTGCACAGCAGGATCATCGGTGTTGATGCTAGCCAAAATGCCTTGCTCTAAAAATTGTTTGAGCGGATGTGTATCAATTTGTGCCACTGTGCTGGTCAGTACGTTACTGGTCAAGCAAGATTCAATACCGATACGGTGATCGCGCAAATAATCCATAAGCTTAGGATCTTTGGCGGCGTTAACGCCATGGCCGATGCGGTCAGCCCCTAATCCTTCGATGGCTTGCCAGATACTGCGTGAGTCTTCGGCCTCGCCAGCGTGAATAGTCGCTCGTAAGTCGGCTTTATGGACTTGCCTAAAGTGATCCACAAACAACTCCCCGGGAAAGCCCAACTCATCACCAGCTAAATCAACGGCGACCATGTGCTCTTTGAAGGCTAAGATAGCATCGAGTTCTTGCTGACACTTTTGCTGGCCAAAGGTACGCGATAAAATGCCAATTAAGTTGACTTGAACGTCGTGCTCTTGCACCGCGCTGTGGATGCCATCAACCACTGCTTCCACGACACCTTGCGGATGCAGGCCATGACTCATCGCCATGTAATAGGGGCTAAAGCGCAACTCGGTATAGTCAATACCTTGTGCCGCTGCGTCTTCGACGTTTTCAATAGCAATACGACGACAGGCGTCATAGTCCCCTAACACTTTCACTCCCCAATCCAGCTTAGCCAGAAATGAGACTAAGTCTGGAGCAACCTCGATTACCTGAACATGAGGGCGTAGCGATTCAAGATCGCTGCCTGGAAGGTCAAGATTAAACTGCTGACCAAGCTCTAAAATTGTTTTGGCACGCACATTGCCATCAAGGTGGCGGTGTAAGTCGAGCAATGGTAACTGGCGATTGATCATAATGACCCCCTAGGTTTCGATAAAATTGCGCGGATCATACGCACTTGAGGGATAAATTCAAGCTACGCGTGCTGCTTCGCTGGGTGCTGTTTTAATTGCATGGCGATACTACTAAATAGCCGCTCCGCGTCTATGGGTTTGACCACATAATCATTCATGCCGTAGTGCTCAGCAAGCTTAAAGTCATGCTCTTGAGCATTGGCAGAGAGCCCAATAATTGGCAAGTCGTCTAGCAGTAGCTCATTACGGATAGCTCTAGCTGCGGTTAAACCATCCATGTTCGGCATTTGAATATCCATTAATACTAAGTCGTAGTGGTTTTCACTTACCATCTCAATAGCCTCGACACCGTCATTAGCAATATCAGGCTGGGCTCCTTTGCCCTCGAGCATGGCTTTGGCAACTTGTTGGTTCAATAAGTTATCCTCAACTAACAAAATCGCGACGCCGGTGAGGTCTAACTCCAAAGTGGCTTGCTCTTTCGCCTTGGGCACATCTGGACGTACAGCTAAAGGGCTTTGTTTGGGCAGATAAACACGAAAACACGAGCCTAGCCCCTCTTCACTTTCTAGGGAAATGCGCCCGCCCATTAAGGTGACCAGTTTCTGACAGATACTCAAGCCTAATCCTGTGCCGCCGAAGCGTCGCGAGGTGGAGCCGTCGGCTTGAGAAAAGGGCTTAAACAATTGCTTTTGAATATCTTCGCGAATGCCCATGCCGGTATCCGTGACACTAAAGCAGAGCTCGTTATCGTGTTCATCTACCTTTAGACGGATCGCCCCTTGCTGGGTGAATTTAACGGCGTTATTCAGCAGGTTTAATAACACTTGCTTAAGGCGAATCGCATCGGTGTGGAATACAGGGTTCACTCCCTCGTTTATTTCATAGTCAATCACTAAACTTTTGTTACCCGCTTCCACACTCATAAGGTGTTTTAGTTCTTTGCACAGCTCTTCAAGTTCTAAAGGCTCTTGATACAACTCTAGTTTGCCTGCCTCCATTTTCGAAAAGTCGAGGATATCATTGAGCACCCGAAGTAATACGCTTAGAGCACTGTCGGCTTGAGTGATATATTGCTGCGCTTGTGGCCAATCTTGTTGTTGCAACGCTAAATAGTGCAAACCTTTAATGCCATTGATTGGCGTGCGAATTTCATGGCTCATGTTAGCCAGAAACTGAGACTTAGCGTCATTGGCACTATCAGCTTTGGCTTTTTCTTCTCGTAACACCCTGGTTTGTTTTGCTACTTGGTCACGCACCCGAATATTACTGCCGGTAATGGCGATTAAAAAAGTAATTAGTAACCACACAAACAACATGCCTATGACCTGTGCATACCAGTAGCCAGACCATGCGTGGGCTATCCTTTGGCGGTGCAAATTAAGTTGCCATTGGCGGTTAGCGATCGCAAAGTCATGACGCATGATAACGGGTCCGGACTGCGCTAAAGGTAAAATAACTTTTTGAGGCTGCGCACTCATATCCACCAGCTCAACCCCAACATTATTAAAGGTCAGGTTAGCCATTGCCGAGCGATACAACAAGGGTAGGCTGACCACCGCAGCCACATACCCTCTGATACTTTTATCTTTGGCTCTGACAGGCGACAACACCAAAAACCCTAAGTCTCCTTGAGGGCTACTCTCTAGCGCAAAGGTATCAGTGACGAAGAGTTCACCTTTATACGCTTGAAGATGCTTAAAATAAGGCTCAGCACTGATATCTAAACCAAAAACCTGTCGCATTCCCTGAGAAAAGTGGCCGTAGTAAACCGGAAAGTGCGCGCCGTTATTGGTATCGCGCTCATAGCGGGCAAACACTTTGAAAGGGTTGCTCATTTCCACCGTGGTAGATTGTTCAAACTGAGCGATATCTTGGCTTCTTACTTTAGGCATCCACACCAGCGCATTAATTTCTGGGTTGTAATTCATCTGCTTAGCCGTGAACTCACGAAATTCGCCACGAGTCACCGACTGTTGATTACCAATGAAGGAGGCTAGTACTTGAGTATTGGCCCGTAGGCGGGTAAGAATTTCGTCGAATTGGTCAACAACGACCTGAGCTTGGGCTTGGAATAATTCTTGGTCTTTATTGTGCTTGTTGGTTGCAGCAGCATAAAAGGTCAGGCTAATGGCCGCATAAATCACTATGGATGGCACAATCACTTGTAAGCGATGACGCATCACCGCGAAGTTAAAGCCTGCCAACAACAACGGAGTAAAAATCATAACTCCGATGCTATCGCCTATCCACCAAGTGACGAAGCTGTCCCATCGCGCCACCTCAGGAATAACGCCATTAGTGATCAGCAGCTCAGTACCCACAGCAGCAGCGAAGACACAAACAACTGGTCCACCAAAAATAATACTGGTGATGGTCAGCTTGAGGTCTGAGAGATCCAGAGGCGCTTTTATTATTCGGGTGATGACCCAGTAACCGAGAAAGGCCTGAGCAGTTGAAGCTGCGGTCACAGAGGCCGCATGCAAAGCAACCTGCCAATGTAAGATGTCGGCGACCACTTCAAGATGAAGTAAGTTGGTCATCAACGCGCCAAGTACAATGCCAACCAACGCTCGCCGTCCTGCGATCAATAATGCCGCTAACGCTATGCCTGAGGGAGGCCAGGAAGCCACCGCATAGCCATCAATAGCCAGTAGCGCATTGCTTAAAAAGCCGGTAATGAAGTAACCCAGTGCTACTACAAAGGTTAAGTTAAAGAGATTCTTCATTACCTTCCCTGCTTCTGGTCTTAAGTCTTAGCTGTGATCGAGAACCAATAATGCTTTTTCAGCTTGCTGCGTTGCGCGATAACTACGCATCGCTCGCTGCGGATGAGGCAGGGTTTGTTGTTGTGCTAACACCTTATCGAAAATACGCGATGCGAGGTCATGCTCTCCTTGGCTTTGTGCCAAGTAAGCGAGGCACAACAGCATTTCTGCTTCGTCAGGTTGCTTCTTCAACTCTTGTTGCAGTGCCTTTTGCAGCGCTTCAACGTCACCTTGCTCTATCTCACTAAGGATAGACAATAATTGTGAATATTCACCGCGTTTCAATAACTTCTTCAAGGCATCAGTCACCGACGCAATGTCGCCTATGCGCACAACAGCACGTAGATAGTGTGTGTGTGCCGCCTCACGGATATGCTTTGGCAGCTCACTTTGGCGTTTATCGAGCTGAGCTTTATCTGCTCCTTGGAAATATTGTCGCAGCGCCCAGTCCCATTGGTATTCATTAAGACTTTGTGATTTCACCAAACGCGGCACTAGCTCTGCAAATTCACTGTACTTTCGTAATCTTAGTAACACCTGTGCATATAAGTTTAGCTGCTGTGAAGTCGCTTTTTTACTACTACACTGTTGCCGTAAGGTCGCTAATACCTCTGCATCAGAGTGGCTCTCTAACCACAGTGCCGCAGGTTTCGCACGGTTGGTATCTGAGAGCTCATCAAGCAAGTTTAGGGCTAGATCTGGCTTATCTTGACGCAAACTTGCTTTGGCGCGCATTGCCAATGCAAAATCCTGCCAATGGTCTTCCACCTTGCCTTTGCTCAATGTATGTTGCAGCTGCTCCATGTCGTCATTAATCAACGCCCAAATCGCTTGTTCCAATACGGCCTGCTTGCGCTCTTTGGCGCGCGCGAAAAAGCCATGACGCAAATTGCGGTAACTGCCCCAGCCATAGCGCACCAAGCTGTAAATCAAGTAGCCCAGAAACAGCGCCAAGGCGGTAAGAATGGCGAAGCTTACAATGCTTCCCTCTACAGTCCACTGGCCGAACGCAATAAGAACATAACCTCTCTCGTCTATCAGCCAAGGCGCTATCGCTGCAACTGCAGCAATAACAATAAACACAATTAATAAACGCGCCATATTAAGACTCCCCCACAACCTGAACAGAGCTGAGCGTAACTGGCTGCTGAGGAACCAAGGTTTTTAATTGTAGCTGTTTAAGCTGACCCAAAAACTGGCTGGTCTGCGGTTGTTGCAGGTTAAAGTACCGGGTCACGATATCGGCAGCACTTTGCAAAGCTTGTGTATACAACTTCGGATGTTTATGGCTAGCTGCAAAGCCTGCCTGATCAAGATAAAAGTGAAGTCGCTGTTTAATAAGTCGCTGCTGCTGGTTATCTAATAATGGCTCTATCGCGGCCTCGCGCTTGCGCACTTTTATAAAGTCATCCACCAACTTATCCCAGGTTGCAGCTAAATTGCGTCGCCAATCAGATACATTGTCCGACAATGCCTGTGATTGCTCGCCATTGCTTGTGGTAGGCGCCAATTCAACCATATTAAATTGTAACTTATCGACCTGACCACCAAGGCCGTGAAGTCGAAGCACCACCGCTTCAACATCGGCCACTTCGATACTGGCCAGCTGCTGTAAATCAGTGTGAATAGCGCGTCTTAATTGGGCATTCCCTGGGTAACTTGCCAGTAATGCATCGAGTCGCTTCAGCGTTGCTGCAGCGCCTGCGTAGTTCGCTTCCGACCAAAGTTGAAAATCAGCCATGGCGACCAAGCGCTTCACTTCGTTGATGTCTAACGGCGGTTGCTCTTGATTGTTCAAGCCATCAATGGCTTGCTCTATTTGCCCTGCTACGGCACGTTGATTAGCGCTTAGCTCACCATTAACTCTATCGCTAAACTGTCGTTGCCACTGCTGAGCACTATGTTGCTGTTGTTGCAGAGCGTTGGCCAATGCTTCAAGGCGTTGGTTGAGCGCTTGATTATCGCTTTGTAGCTGCTCTAAATGCTGTTGTAGTTGGTTTTGTTCTTGGTTTTGCGCCTGCTGTTGTAACCAATATTGATATCCAGTTACCCCAGCTGCAGCCAATGCCACCAGCAACGCTAGAACGGCTGTTTTACTTATTTTTTGTGTCATTGGTTTACTCTGTGATGGTACTGCTTTAGGTTGTGTTGCGCTTGGCGCAGGCTCACTCTTTGGTGTGTTTTTTGGTTGTTCGCTCATGTTTCCTTCCTGCTCGGCACCAATACATGCGGCAATGGCCTCGTTGTCGACATCGGCGGCAACCTTAATTTGCTCGCCTTTCACCCCAAGCTTCACTAGGTGCGCCTTAGTACGCTCACTTACAATATAAAATTGCCTTGATTTAAGCCACTGTAACAGGCTTTCATCTTGGCAAGCAAAAATAGCATCCGCACCACTGTTACTGGTGATTACCAACGCCTCAACACCCTGCTGCTGCCACTGCTGTAACCATGCCTCGCTGCTACCGTTGACAGCTTTGCGCTCGTAAGTCACCAGTGAGTTAACAAAAGCACCTCGGTCTTTCAGCGTTTTGGCAATCAAAGTGCGCCCACCTCGGCCTTTGATTAACACGACTGTTTTGCCTTCAACCTTCTGCAACTCAGGTAATCTCAATAATCCTTCAGAGTCATGCTGTTTTTTTGGCACCTTGGTATTACATGAAAATTGCTGTTCAAGGGCTTGAGCGGTCGTGGGTCCAACCGCAAAGCAAGCCAAATTGGCGGGTAAGGTATCGCGCTGTTGATACAATCCTTGCACCGCATCTTGCGACACAAAAATAGCGATATCAGCCTCATCAAGGGTAGCCAGCTGATTTGCGTCGACCGAGAGATAGTCAATCTGCAGCACGGGTGTGGTACTGACGCGATGACCTGCAGCAATCAACAGCTCAGCGAGTACTTCTCCTTTGCCTTGAGGGCGGGTGACCACAATATGCGCCATAGTAATAAATCCGTATTATTTTAGTTCGCCATATACTTCGGCAAGAATACTTCCCGCCCCTTGCGCTAACAGGTCATCCGCTAGCGAAATACCAAGCTGCTCAGCTTCAGAAGCAGGACCGGAGATCTCAGCTCGTAAAATTTGCTGTCCATCCACCGACCCCACTAAACCACGTAAATAAACGTGATCTCCGTTCAGCTCGGCATAGGCTCCTATAGGAACCTGGCAGCCTCCCTGAAGTCGGCGATTCATCGCTCGCTCGGCATCTACTCGAATCCGGGTTTCGCGATGCTCCAGCGGTGCTAGCAACGCCTTAATCGCCGTATCATCACTGCGACACTCGATACCCACAGCACCTTGGCCATTGGCAGGGAGTGATTGCTCAGCACTGATATAACTGCGAATACGCTCGGGCATGTGCAACCGTATTAAACCGGCCGCAGCAAGAATAATGGCGTCATATTGACCATCATCTAGTTTAGCCAAGCGGGTGTTCACATTACCTCGTAAATCACGCACCTCTAAATCTGGGCGCTGCTCTTTAAGTTGGCACTGCCGACGTAGGCTGGACGTGCCGACCACAGCACCTGCGGGCAAGCTATCAATGTTATCAAACGTATTCGAAACAAAGGCGTCACGAGGGTCTTCACGCTCGCAGATAGTGTGTAACTCGAGACCCTCGGGAAACTCTACCGGGACATCTTTCATTGAATGCACAGCGATATCAGCGCGACCATCGAGCATCGCTTGCTCAAGCTCTTTAACAAATAAGCCTTTTCCACCCACTTTTGCCAGTGGCGTATCAAGAATAATGTCACCCTTGGTGGTCATGGTGACGAGCTCTACGGTAATCCCCTTGTGATGACGCTCTAGTTGCGCTTTTACAAACTCAGCTTGCCATAGCGCTAACGCGCTTTTGCGAGTAGCAATACGCACTCGCGCGGTCGAATTGGTCATGAGATTCCTACTTCGAATTTATCGTGAGCCAACCAAGCGAAATGCTCGGGTAGCCAATAGTTTATTATTTTCGTCTCTCAGCTCTACTCGCCATGTGCCGAGCTGGCTTGGCATGATGTTCTTGGACGAGAAGGTACGGTAACGAGTGGTATGAACACCGAGCTCAACGTTGGCCATAGTTTGGTCATTAAAGTACCACACATGCTTTACTTTTTGTCCTTGTAAACCATGTAATTCGGTGAAGAAAAACAGCTGTTGTTGGAAGTCGCTGGTTTTGACCTCTTGGCCAAGAGAATTAATCGGTTCACGGTCTTGCACAGCGGTTGTGAGCACCGCTCGGCTTACCTTATCGGTGTCAATTTTGGTGCCTTGAGACAAGCTTGCTACTTTAGCCTCAGTATTAAACTCACTCTCGGGGGCAGGCGCATCCACAGTCGTGTCATTCGCCTGTGCCTCAGTTGAGGACGCGGAGCTTTCGACAGTACTCGTTTCATTGGTACTCACTTGTGCCACCAGCGTTTGCTCAGGCTCTATCATGGCGCTCTTTGTGTCAGCCTCTACTTCATCTTCTTTGTGGGGCTGGCTCGGTTGCACTGGTGCCTGCGCAGCTAAAGCGACGGGTGCTGCTTTTGCCACCGTGTCCTCATGCGCACTCTCATTGGATGCTTCAGCCTGACTCTGTGCACCATCGGAGGACGCCGTATTCACCTCGCCCTGTTCGGCGTTGGCAGGCGTAAATGCTAGGTACCAAATCGCAGCCACAGAACACAAACCAAGCGTTGCAGCACCAACGATGCGGCGCCAATGCCATTGATATTGCACTTCCTTGCGCTCAATACGTTGAGTCTTGTTATTCATATTCGCTGTGATCACGATTTTTTGTCCCATTACCGTTGTTCCTGAATCATTATTAACTTAGTCGCTCAAGCAGCCATTGTCGAATAGCTTGCAGCTCGGCATCACAGACTTGGTGGGCCATAGCGTAAGATTGCCAAGATACGTTCATGCCTTCATTTTGCAGATAAGTATAGGCTTGTTTACCTGCTTCTAAAGGCACCACATTGTCAAAATCGCCATGAGCCATGAAAATATTAAGATCGCGATGGCGGGCCTCATCCGTTAAGCGCTCAGGCTCAGACATATAGGTTGATAGCGCCATAACACCAGCCAGCTTATGATGGTAACGCGGCGCTAAGTGTAAGGCGATAACTCCCCCTTGAGAGAAGCCAGCTAAAATAATTTTATCCGCAGGGATCCCGGCCGCTATCTGCTCGTCTATTAATGCACTGATACTTTGCGCCGATTGTTGCACACCTTGGGCATCTGCACGTTTATCTAGATCAAGAGATTTGATGTCGTACCAAGCCCGCATCTCCATACCACCATTGATGGTCACCGCTTGCACCGGGGCGTGTGGGAAGAGGAACTTGACCCCGAGCTCGGCTGGTAGGTTTAAGTGCGCAGCAACAGGTGCAAACCCTTCTCCAGAATCGCCTAAACCGTGAAGCCAGATAACTGTACATTTGTGCTCTGGCGCATCAAACACACTCACGCCGTCAAAGCTACTCACTTAATCATGCTCCCAACGGATTTCAACACCCGCTTGTTTACTCGCCGCATCACACATAAACTGCCAGAATTCCGCACCAGAACGGTTATCAATCCAAGTATCGCCGCGTAGTTCAAAATGGTGTCCGTTAAACTTAGTAGCGACCCAAACTTGATGTAATGGCGCTTGTTTATTAATGACGATTTTACTGCGATCAGCAAAGATAATTTCTAATATGCCAGCTGCAGACTCATAATCTAAATCCGCATCAATATCGTCTATCTGCTCTTCTATTGTTAGCATCAAGGCATCGGCTAACTGATGGTATTCGGTATCGGTCATGGTGGTTTCGCTCATTGTGGCTGCGCTCCTATATGCTCGCAGTAACGTTCGATGGGAAATAATTCAACAGCAACGACTACATTTTTTGTATTTTCTGTTACTCTGCGATTATAAAACGAGTCATATTAATTATCTATCGAATCGCTATGTACAAAAGTCATCGTTTGCTTCGTATCCTTGCAGCCTCCAGCTTAACGCTTCTCAGTGCGTGTGGTCAAAGCGGCGCGCTCTATTTGCCACAACAAGAACAAGTAGATAACCAACAAGCAGAAACACCGCTAAATGCCAAGGAAACCGCAAACGATAACGCAGAGCCGTCGCCACAGCAGTAAAAGCAATGGCCTTGGCGCAACTTTGTAGGCATAGTAACAGCATAGAGTGAGCGATTATAAAGCGTTATGTTAGTTAACTTTTCAAAGATGCATGGTTTGGGTAATGACTTTATGGTCGTGGACAATGTTACCCAAAATATTTTTCTCTCCCGAGACCAGATCAAGCGCTTGGCGGATCGTCATTTTGGCGTTGGCTTTGACCAGCTGCTCATGGTGGAAGCACCTTATTCACCGGATTTAGACTTTCATTACCGCATTTTTAACGCCGATGGCAACGAGGTTGAACAATGCGGTAACGGCGCACGTTGTTTTGCTCGCTTCGTACGTATGAAGGGACTCACTAACCGTCATAAAATCACCGTTTCTACTAAAGGCGGCAATATGACGCTGTATATTGAAAAAGACGGGCAAGTGACGGTCAATATGGGGCAGCCAATATTAGAGCCCAAAGATATACCGCTTCAAGCCAATAAGCGTGAGCTAACGTATATTCTTCGCCACCAAGAACATACATTATTTATGGGCGCCGCATCGATGGGTAATCCACACTGTGTGATCGAGGTTGAAGACATTACTGCCGCCGAGGTGCACACCCTAGGTCCAGCTGTTGAGCAGCATGAACGCTTTCCAAAGCGTGCCAATGTCGGTTTTATGCAGATTATTGACGAGTCTCATATTAAACTCAGAGTGTGGGAGCGTGGCGCAGGTGAAACCTTAGCCTGTGGTAGCGGTGCATGTGCAGCCGCCGTTGTCGGCCAGCTACAAAGCAAGCTTGGGCGCAGCGTCAAGGTCGACCTACCAGGCGGAGCATTGCAAATACGGTGGCAAGGTGAAGGACACCCAGTCAAGATGACGGGCCCCGCTGAGCATGTTTTTGACGGACAAATAGCCTTATGAGCGAATTAACTACACAGCAAGTCAGTGAATACCTACAACAGCACCCAGACTTCTTTTTAGAAAATCCGGGGGTGTTTGCTTGTATGAACTTTGGCTCTCAGCATGAGAGTGTCGCTTCCTTACAACTGCGCCAGCAGCAGCTATTGAGAGAGCAAAACCTTGCTCTTCAAGAACAATTACAACAACTTGTAAGTCAAGCGAAGCAAAACGAACAGGTTTACCAAGTATTCAGTGCCTGTCATCGCCAGCTTATGAGTGACTGTGAATTTGTCGAGCTTGCCAGTAGCCTAGAGCAACTTATTTGCGAACAACTGCAGCTTAACGAGTGCAAGTTGGTTCAGTACAATGACGCTCTGCAACCGCTAATAAATAGCCGTTTACACGCACAAGGCCATTATCTAGGACGTCTCTCGGAGCAAGAGCAGGCATTGATCTTTAATCACACCTGCAAGAGCGCGGCATTGTACTTAATTGGCGAGCCAGATGCGCCCTTAGCATTGCTCGCTTTTGCCAGCGAAGATGAACTGCATTTTGAGCCCGCGCAGGACAGCTTTTTTATCTTCGAGTTTGTGAAAGCATTACAAGAGCGTCTCGCTACCAGTTCATGAGCGAGTCGCAGGCGCTAACATTTTCGACCATGGCTGACACCTGGGGCGCGCCTGTCCAGTCGTACAGCGATTATCTTCGTTTTGAAAAACAATATTCGCCACTCACACTAGAGCAATATCAACGGCAACTTCTTGAAGTAGCGAGGTATTATCATGAAGAGCGTGATGGTTGGCTGACCTTAAGCGCTGATGATATTCGCCGGTTCGCGATGTCATTGCGAGCACGAGGTCTAAGTGCACGTACCGTCAGTTTAAAATTAAGTTGTCTGCGGGCTTTTTTTCGCTATTTGAAGCTTTACCACCAGCACCACGACAACCCGGCGCAGTACGTAAAAGGACCAAAATTCGATAAGCCCCTGCCTCGTAACTTAGATGTAGACCAAATGCATCAATTGTTGGATATTGATGATGATGACCCGCTTGCAGTTCGTGATAAAGCCATGATGGAGCTGATGTATTCCAGTGGTTTGCGGATCAGCGAACTGGTGAGCTTAAATGTAACCGATATAGACGTGCGTGGCGGAGAAGTTCGGGTCCTAGGTAAAGGCCGTAAAGAGCGTATTGTTCCTGTGGGCCGCCAAGCTATTAGCGCATTAAACTCGTGGCTAAAAATACGCCCAGCGCTGATCGGCCAAGACTCTGATGCGCTATTTTTATCACAGCGCAAGTTGCGCATTTCTGCTCGTCACGTGCGTGAGCGCATGCGTGAATGGGGCGTCAAACAAGGGATTAGTGCACAGGTACACCCACACAAACTACGCCACTCTTTTGCTTCGCATGTGCTTGAGTCCAGTGGTGATTTGCGCGCGGTGCAAGAGTTACTTGGACACAGCAGCTTGTCCGCCACTCAGGTTTATACCCATTTGGACTTTCAACATCTTGCTAAGGTGTATGATAATACCCACCCTAGAGCCAAAAAACAGAAGTAACTATGATTCGATTTAATCGCGCCTTAGAGCAAGCCAAAGTGCTCAGTTTTGATTTGGATGACACGCTGTATAACAATCATCCGGTCATTAAGGCTGCACTGCAGGCGCAACATGATTACTTACAAACATTGCCGCAATGGCGCGAGCAAGAAGCTGATTTTTGGCAATACTGTCGCGAACAAGCGTTAATGCAGCAGCCAGCATTAGCACATGATGTTACCGCCCTACGTAAGCAAGCACTTACTCATGCCATGATTCACATGGACGTTGATAGCAGCCATGCTGAACATGCCTATCGGGCGTTTGCCGAGGCCCGTAGTGACATTGTTGTTGCCGACAGTGTTCTAGCGTTATTGGACGCTTTGCGCCAACGCTTTCGCCTGATAGCCATCACCAACGGTAATGTCGATGTCACCCGCTTTAATCTTCATGGCCAGTTTGATGCCGTGTTTATGGCCGGCCCGGACGGTCGTGCAAAACCCTACAGCGACCTTTACCACAAAGCAGCGCAAGCAATGGCGGTCACACCGCAGCAAATAATCCATATCGGCGATAGCTTAGACACCGATGTACAAGGCGCTAATAATGCTGGTTGCAAAAGTGTATGGCTCAATAACCAAGCGATTAGCTACCAATACAAGGGGCTAGCGGATATGGAGATTAGCGATATCCATGAGCTCGAGATTCTTACTTAAACAGGTTAGTTTGTCTGAGTGTTTAACAGCTCAGGTCGTATTCCAGAGCTTGCCACTGGGGCCAGCCTGGCTCACTATGAGCGAAGAATCGCGGCGGCTCCTTTGGTTGCTCTCGTAGCTTATCAGCAACATCATATTATTGGTTTTAAACTGGGCTTTGCGTTATCACCACAGTGTTTTTATAGCTGGCTTGGCAGCGTGGTGCCCAGTTATCGCTCTCAAGGGGTAGCCAGTGCGCTGCTGCAATATCAAGAGCACTGGGCCAAAGCCCATGGCTATCAAGAAATTCAAGTTAAGAGCATGCTGTGCTTTAGCGCTATGCGTGCCATGTTAGCAAAGCACCAGTACCTATAACTCACTGCCAACAGCCTAATTGATGCCGATACTAAGATTGTATTTAGCAAGCTGCTATAAAGCCATCAAATGCCAGTGTCGGGCCTGCAACACCATAGCTCATGACAAAGAGACAGCGCACTGGTTATAAAAACAGTATTCTATTTAGCCAAGCTGGAACTCTTGTTATACTGGTGGCAATTATGACAGGTGGAAAGCGGCGATGGATGTATCTGAATTACTTGATGGCTTAAACGACAAGCAACGCGAGGCGGTAGCAGCGCCGTTGCAAAATATGCTGGTATTAGCAGGAGCTGGCTCGGGCAAAACCCGAGTCTTGGTGCACCGCATCGCTTGGCTTACTCAAGTTGAAGGGGCCTCGCCTTTTAGCATCTTCGCCGTAACCTTTACCAACAAAGCCGCAAAAGAGATGCGTGCTCGTGTCGAGCAGACCATTCAAGGCTCCGTTGGCGGGATGTGGGTAGGCACATTCCACGGCTTGGCACACCGTATTTTGCGCGCCCATCACCGCGAAGCCAAGCTGCCTGAGTCTTTTCAAATCCTTGATAGCGATGATCAACAGCGAATGATCCGCCGCTTACTCAAGGCCATGAATATTGATGAGAAGAAGTGGCCAGCCAAACACCTTGCGTGGTATATCAGCGCCAAAAAAGATGAGGGCCTGCGCCCCGGTGACATTCAAGCTTATGATGTCAACGAGCAGCTATTGCTGCGTGTATACTCAGCTTACCAAGAGGCTTGCGATCGCGCCGGACTGGTCGATTTTGCAGAAATACTGCTGCGCTGCTACGAGGTACTCCAGCAAAACCCCACTCTGCTGCGCCATTATCAACAACGCTTTGCGCATATTCTGGTGGACGAGTTTCAAGATACCAATACCATTCAATACCGCTGGCTAGCACTGATCGCAGGCGATACCAACAGCATGATGATTGTCGGCGATGATGATCAAAGTATCTATGGCTGGCGTGGTGCCCGTATCGAGAATATCAAACGCTTTTTAGACGACTTCGACGCCGAAACCATTCGTCTTGAACAAAATTACCGCTCGACTGCCACCATCTTGAAAGCGGCGAATTCTCTAATTGAGAATAACGCAGAACGCATGGGTAAAAATCTGTGGACCGACGGCAATCAAGGCGAGCCTATTTCCATTTATGCTGCTTTTAATGAGCTAGATGAAGCGCGCTTTATTGTTGGCAAAATAAAAACCTGGATGGATGCGGGCAATGCACTAACCGATACGGCAATTCTTTACCGTAACAATGCGCAATCTCGAGTCTTAGAGGAAGCCTTGTTACAAGAGGGGTTAAAGTACCGTATTTACGGCGGCATGCGCTTCTTCGAACGCCAAGAAATCAAAGATGCATTATGTTATTTGCGCCTGGTGAGTAATCGTCAAGATGATGCCGCCTTTGAGCGTGTGATCAACACCCCAACTCGAGGCATTGGCGATAAAACGCTCAGTCATATTCGTGACTGTGCCCGAGCCGAGTCGCTGCCGTTATGGTATGCCGCCAAGGCTATCTTAGAGCAGAAACATTTGTCTGGTCGCGCCGCCACAGCAGTCAATCGCTTTATTGAGTTGGTTGAGGGTGTGGAGCAGCGTATTGCTGAGTTGACCCTTGCGGAGCAGGCAAAATACACCATAGAGAATACCGGTTTGATGGCCATGTATCAGGCCGAAAAAGGCGAAAAAGGCCGTGCTCGCGTGGAAAACTTAGAAGAGCTTATTAACGCTTGCGAGCAGTATGAATTACCTGTTGATGAAGAGTTTTCCTCACCACTGCAAGGCTTTTTAGCCTATACCTCTTTAGAGGCCGGAGAGGGTCAAGCCGAAGAGCACGAAGACGCAGTGCAAATGATGACTCTGCACTCTGCCAAAGGCTTAGAGTTTCCATTGGTATTTATGGTCGGTGTAGAGGAAGGCATGTTCCCGTCACAACAAAGCCAAGAGGAAAGTGGTCGCTTAGAAGAAGAGCGCCGCTTATGTTATGTCGGCATGACCCGAGCTATGGATAAACTTTATATTACCCACGCTGAAAGCCGACGCTTATATGGCCAAGAAAAGTATCACAGCCCGTCTCGGTTCCTACGAGAAATGCCGGAAGACTGTGTAGAAGAGATCCGCGTTAAAACAAAAATTTCGGCGCCACAACAAGCTAACCGCTTTAGCCCTTCATTGACTCAAGCAGCGTTTGCCGACAGTGGCTTTAGTCTCGGCCAGCGAGTTCTCCATGCTAAGTTTGGTGAGGGCACCGTGCTTAACTACGAAGGAGCTGGCCCGCAATCACGGGTACAAGTAAACTTCGACGATGTTGGTAGCAAATGGTTGGTCACCGCTTATGCGCGCTTACAAGCAATCTGAGCTAGCCTCGTTACTGAGTGGCTTAACCCAGCGGCGTTGGCGACAACTGCTGCTGCTGCGGGGTGAGCCGTCATGGTGCACACAGCAACTGCAATATTTGCAACAGGATACCGGCAGCGACTGGCTCACTTTAAGTAAATCTAACCACTGTGTTGATAACCAATGGCCGGAGCATCTGCATCAAATTCTTGGACAAGAGCATAGCTTTGTTGCCTACGATTGCTACAGCGGCTTTTATGCCGATAAGGTAGCCGCAGCCGCTGGCACCGTTAAAGCCGGGGGCCTGATGGTCGTTATGCTGCCAGAAAATACCCACGACTTTGTCGACCCTGGTATCAATAAAATTCTGCCTTATGGCCACCCTCAACCCGAGAGTTGCTTGTTTTGGCGCTGGTTTGAGCAACAATTAGTCGACTGTAAGCCACTTAGCCTCTGTCAATCAGCGCATACTCATCAAGCACTTACTTATCAATCGCTAACTTACACGACCGCGAGTTCTCAGGACTACAGCGAGCAAGAGCAAGCTATAGAGTTGATCATCAAAACAGCCACAGGGCGTGCCAATCGGCCTTTGGTGCTCAGCGCTGATCGGGGTCGTGGGAAATCAGCTGCACTTGGCATAAGTGCCGCGAAACTGCCTGACAAAGATATTATCCTCTGTGCCATTCAGCGCCGCTCCCTCGACAGCGCTTTTAAGCACTTAGCAGAGCAGGCACAACTCGATGCAGACAACGGCAATCAACTGGTTAACGTACGATTTATGCCGCCGGATAAATTAATCAGTGAGCAGCCGCAATGTGACGTATTATTTGTTGATGAAGCGGCCACCATACCCATTCCGATACTAAAGCAACTCCTAGCGCTTTATCCTCGAGTTGTGTTTGCCAGCACCATGGCCGGCTATGAAGGCAGCGGTCGCGGCTATACGTTGCGATTTTTAGACTTCTTGAAAAAAGCCTATAAGAATCACCGCACCTTCAATATGGTTACCCCCATACGTTTTGCTAACGGCGATCCACTAGAGCAAAGCATCAACCGGCTGCTGTTACTGGATATGCGCACACCGGTGCCCGCACAAAGGGTGGACCACAGCGAGGTGGAGCTGCTTAAAGTGCCAGCCCATAGCTTGCTGACTGATGCCGCCTTACTGGAGCAATGCTTTTCCTTATTGGTGCTCGCTCACTACCAGACGTCCGCCAATGATTTGCGGCAACTGCTTGATGCACCGTCACAGCACCTTTATATCTGCCGCGATGGCGCCAAGGTTATTGGCGTGGCGCTTGTCAGCATGGAGGGGGAGTTAGATCAGGATATATCAAGCTCAATCGCCATCGGTCAGCGCCGTCCTCAGGGCCGTCTATTAGCGCAAAGTATGATTAATATGTCCGGCGACGCACAGCTCGGACAACTAAGTTATGCACGCATAGTGCGCATCGCCATTGTGCCTAAGCTGCACCATCAAGGGTTGGGCCATTTATTGTTGTCCTTTATTGAGGGGGACTTACGGCAGTCGCATGTAGCGGTTATTGGTACTAGCTTTGGCGCGCATGCAGCGCTGCTCGCGTTTTGGCAATCAGCCAACTACCACACTATCAAACTAGGTAGTAAACGCGACCATGTCAGTGGCGAACATAGTGTATTAATGGTAAAAAGTCTCAATAGCCTCGGTGCTTCGAGTGTTGCGGCTCTGCATCAGAGCTGGTGCCAAGATATGCCACTGTTGCTAAGCCACTGCTTTAATGACATAGCACCAAAGTTAACATTACAGCTGTTAAAAGAAGCGCCAACAAGGCCACTCACCGAAGCGGACAGGCTTTGTCTAACTCGCTTTATGAATAATGAGATACCATTGAACCTATGCTACGGAGCCCTGTACCGCGCAATCGCAGGTAATTGGTCATTGCTGTTCAACGTGGACGATGAAGCCCAAGTGCTTATCTTGCATACCTTAGGTATAAATAAGCGGGTGGTTGATTTGCAGCAAAGCAAAAAGCAGACTAATAAGATATTAATAGCTTTAGCTTCACGAATACTAACCTAAGGATCAGCATGCTCAGTGCTCTACTGCTTTCGCTCACCCTTGACGTTGCAATGCCCGTGGCGACGAAGCAAAAGCAATCTCTGAGTTTGGGCATGTCATGTGCACTCACCGGCCCCGCACAAGAAATTGGTAAGGCACTTAAGATTGGCGCCCAACTCTACTTTGATAATCATAATAGACACAGTGATACCGTCATCAACCTGACGGTCTTGGATGATGGTTATGAACCAATTAATACTGTGGCCAATACCCATGAGTTCATCACACAAAGAAAGGTCGATGCCTTGTTTGGCTATATGGGGACACCGACTACTGCAGCCATCGTCGATTTAATTTCCAAACACCAAGTCCCGCTATTATTTCCCTACTCTGGAGCAGCTTTTCTGCGCAACCTAGAAACATCCAATGTTATTAATCTGCGTACTAGCTACGACGATGAGGCTATGGCTCATGCCCAGTACTTTAAAGACCGGGGTGTAAAAAGTGTGGGGATAGTTATTCAGGCCGATGAGTTTGGTCTCGAGGCAGGGTCTAGCACCCTAAAAGCACTAGCCAGCAAAGGCTTAGCTGTTAAACAAACGGCACGATTTCGGCGCAATACCCAAGATTTAGCCATCGCGCTAAAGAAGCTTTTGCCTCTGCGTCTTGATGCCATCGTGTTGATAGGTACCTACGTACCGGTTGCTGAGTTTATAAATACCGCAGCAGAACAAGGGCAAGAACCTTGGTTCGCGGCAATGTCATTTACTTCCGAAAGTGCATTACGGCCTCACCTCAAGCAAAGCTCTCGAGCTATAGTCACAGAAGTGGTGGCAGACCCTAACACGTGCCAGCAACCCCTATGTGACGCCTTTCGGCGGGATTTCTCCGCCGCAGGCATGAGTAAGGCCAATCGCTTACATTTTGAAGGTTACTTAAATGCTTATGCGATGACACTCATTGCTGAATTCTGCCTGCAAAGGCAAGCCCCTATGTCATCCTGCATTGCTCAAAATGGCGCACTCATCAGCTCTCAAGATCCGCAGCTTGCAACACTCTTCAAGCTTTCAAAGCCCGTTGGTGAGAATAGTTACATCGTTCCACTTAATTAACTGTATTTGCTGGTTAAAAAGTCTATCTAGACTAAGCTTTAGAATAACGATTGCGGGCAACTCTTAGACTTTTATGGACTTTGTTAATTTTCGTATTGGCGCTAAAACCATCTCTTTAAAGATCCTTGATATCTTACTCACTGAGCGTTACGACGATAACCTCACCAGTCTTCCTAATGAGCACAAAGCGTTTCTCGGGGTTAAAGACTATATGGATATACCAACACCGGTATTCGATTTAGGCATTATGCTCAATGGTGTCTCCACGAAGCAGAGTAATGCAAACTTGGCGCATAAGTTGGACCAGTTTATTACATTAAATAAAACGTGGTTTACAGCGCTGGAGAACGCCGTAGAAAATACCCAAGCCATGACCAACGAGTACGACGATGATATTCGTCAGTTTGTGCGCTGGTACCAAAATATGCACGCCCACGACAGTGACCTAAAAGATATCCTACAGCGCTTGAGTGACAGCCATCAGCGTCTATTAGAGCAAGCTAAATTGGTGCGCACTGCCACACAAGAACAAGGGCGTGAAATATTAAGCTATGAAAAGCATCACAGCTTCGCTCACCTCAATCGCTTATTAGAAACCGCCAAAGATCAGATCTTATACAACTATAAGCCTATCATCGTTTTTACCACTAAAGATGGTCTAAACCCCTATATTGGTTTGCTTATAGACAGAGTGGAAGACAGCATCAGTGTCGAGCAAGATGATATTAAGTCGCTAAGTGAATTAACGTCGGTTGGGTTCAATATAGATAATGAAACCAAACATATGATGGCCGGGTTAATAAAGCTCGGCGATAGTCACTCAGTGATCATAGAGCCCAGTGCTATTTTTAGGCCTGAACACCTTTCTCACAATCCAGAAGAAACGCCCGCATATGGATTATTCTGATCAGTAAGGGTTTATCCTGGCTAGGTTGCTGTGTTGTGGATCAGGGTTTTGCCCCGACTAGGTGATGCAAGATTGAAATCTTGCCTACGGGTGTGGGGTTTTCTGATGTTTAGTTCTGTTGTAGGTCAGGATTTATCCTGACTGGGGTGATGCAAGGCTGAAGCCTGGCCTACGGGTGTGGGTTTTTTCTGGTGTTCCGCTCTGTTGTAGGTCAGGATTTATCCTGACTAGATGATGCAAGGCTGAAGCCTTGCCTACAGATATAGATATGGTGACGGGTATTTCGCTGTGTTGTGGGTCAGGGTTTATCCTGACTAGGGTGATGCAAGGCTGAAGCCTTGCCTACAGGTGTGGTAAAGGGTGATGCTCTGTTGTAGGTCAGGGTTTATCCTGACTGGGGTGACGCAAGGCTGAAGCCTGGCCTAC
>NZ_BCAI01000024.1:0-36718 GCF_001293805.1 Pseudoalteromonas sp. SW0106-04
TCTACCAATTCCGCCACTTCCGCAATATAATCTGGAGCATTTTGGAACTTAAGCCTAAGCTCATTCCTCAACTTCAGAAAAGTTGGCTGGAGTACCAGGATTTGAACCTGGGAATGGCGGGATCAAAACCCGCTGCCTTACCGCTTGGCGATACTCCAGCTACAGAAAATGATAATTTCAGTTCTTATCAAGAACATGGTGCGGAAGGAGAGACTTGAACTCTCACATCCGAAGATACTGGAACCTAAATCCAGCGCGTCTACCAATTCCGCCACTTCCGCATAAAGTAATTTCCATTTTCTTATTGGTAGAAAGAAAATGGTGGCTACGCCCTGATTTGAACAGGGGACCCCATCATTATGAGTGATGTGCTCTAACCAACTGAGCTACGTAGCCAACTTTTACTTGTTCATCATCGCTGATGCGGGGCGTATTATGCTGATCTGCCGAAAGCGCGTCAACACCTTTTTAGTAAAAACATAACGAGGATGAATTGTTTGCCTGAAAAACAAGCGAAGCGAATAAAAAACAGCTTCTTTTTCTCACTCACAAACAAAAAAGCCCGCTAATTAAGCGGGCTTATTGAAGCGGTGTTTATTACACGTTGAACAAGAAGTTCATCACATCGCCATCTTTAACAATGTAGTCCTTGCCTTCTTGACGCATTTTTCCGGCTTCTTTTGCGCCATTTTCGCCCTTGTATTCAATATAGTCATCAAACGCGATTGTTTGTGCACGGATAAAGCCTTTTTCGAAATCCGTATGTATTTTTCCTGCTGCTTGTGGCGCTGTTGCACCAACAGGAATCGTCCAAGCACGAACCTCTTTGACGCCCGCAGTGAAGTAAGTTTGCAGCTGTAGCAACTCGTAGCCGCCACGAATCACTCGGTTTAAGCCTGGTTCTTCAAGGCCTAAATCTTCCATAAATTCGTTGCGCTCGTCTTCTTCGAGCTCTGATAGTTCGGCTTCTATGGCTGCACAAACCGGAATAACCACAGCATCTTCATTCGCAGCAATCTCGCGCACGGTTTCTAAATGCGGGTTATTTTCAAAGCCATCTTCGTTGACATTGGCGATGTACATAGTTGGCTTAATGGTTAAGAAGTTTAAGTAATCAATGGCTGCTTTTTCTTCTTTTTCCAAGCGGAGTGAGCGCAGTGTTAAGCCTTCATCTAAATGCGCTTTTACTTTCTCAAGCACACTTATCTCGAATTTTGCGTCTTTGTCGCCGCCTTTGGCTTTCTTTGCTTGACGTAGTAGCGCTTTATCAGCACTGTCCATGTCAGCCAAAACAAGCTCAGTGTTGATAACTTCAATATCATCGGCAGGGTCGATTTGCCCGGCAACGTGGACAATATTGTCATTTTCAAAGCAGCGCACAACATGACCAATCGCATCGGTTTCGCGAATATTGGCGAGGAATTGGTTCCCTAGACCTTCACCTTTCGAAGCGCCTTTTACCAAACCAGCGATATCAACGAACTCCATGGTCGTAGGTAGAACACGTTGTGGGTTAACAATCTCTGCAAGCTGATTTAAACGTGCGTCGGGTACTGGAACAACGCCTGTATTTGGCTCGATAGTACAAAAGGGGAAGTTTTGCGCTTCAATACCAGCTTTGGTAAGCGCGTTGAAAAGGGTTGATTTACCAACATTAGGCAAGCCAACAATACCACATTTAAAACCCATATTATGTATACCTGTTTGTGTTCAAGCCACGCGTCATTATGGCTTAAATGAGTGGAGTCTGTTTTGTGCTTTAAGCACACCGTCTTTCGCCAAAATATCCATGCAGCGCACAGCCTCATCAACTGCGGCGTCGATCTTCTCCTGATCAGCTTGAGGCGCCTTACCTAACACCCAACCGGTCACTTTATCACGGTGACCTGGGTGGCCAATACCTATACGCAAACGCATAAATTCTTTGTTGTTAGCCATTTTCGCAATGATATCTTTTAGTCCGTTGTGACCGCCGTGTCCACCGCCTTTTTTTAACTTAGCGATGCCCGGTTCTAAATCCATCTCGTCATGAGCAACAAGAATATGCTCAACGGGGATTTTGTAAAAGTTAGCTAAACTGGCCACAGATTTACCACTGAGATTCATATAAGTGGTTGGAATCAGAAGCTTAAATTCGCTGTCACCGATAATAACTTTGCCGGTTAAGCCGTGATGTTTTGCGTCAGGTTTTAGAGTGCAGTTATAGCGTGCGGCCAGTTCTTCGATAAACCAGGCCCCTGCATTATGGCGGGTCTTTTGATATTCGGGGCCTGGATTAGCCAGGCCCACTAGCATTTGAATAGTATTCAAGGTGCTAACACCTTAAACCTTATTCTGCGTCGCTATCAGACGCTTCTTCTGAGTCTTCAGCTGGAGCAGCTTTGTTAGCGTTGACAGTTACAACCGCTTGGTCATGGTCAGCGCCTTTAGCTAGTTCTACTGAAACAACACCTGCTGGTAGTTTGATCTCAGATAGGTGTAGTGAATCACCAGGAACTAGGTCAGCTACGCTTACTTCGATGAACTCAGGTAGCGCTTTAGGTAGACACGTGATTTCGATTTCAGTTAGTTGGTGAACAGCAGTTGCACCTTTTTTGCTAACTTCTTCATCACCGATGAAGTGAATTGGCACGTTAGTGTGGATCTTAGAGTTCGGGTCAACACGTTGGAAGTCTAAGTGCGTGATCTTAGGCTTGAACGGGTGACGGTGAATGTCTTTAAGAATCGCTTCAACAGACTCACCACCGATGTTCAGGGTAAGAATGTGCGTGTAGAAACCTTCGTGGTCTTGTGCTTGGTTCACTTTGTTGTGGTCAAGCGTTAGTGATACAGCGTCTTTGCCTGCACCGTAAAGGATCGCAGGAACTTTGTCTGCACGACGTAGGCGGCGGCTCGCACCAGTACCTAGCTCTGTACGTACTTCTGCATCAAATGTGTAAAAATCGTTAGACATGATGTCTCCAAATTATCAAATTAATATAGTGTAAGACCTTCGCGACCAAAGGCCTTAACCCAATTGGCAAGCAATGTAACACCACAGCCAATTAAAAAAGGCGCGCTATAGTACCACCGGCCTTGGTTAAAATAAACAGCAGAATAAAAAAAACACCGCCGAGGCGGTGTTTTCTATTTGAGCTCATCGGCGAAGCAGCTTTAGTGCTCAAACATCGCCGAAATAGATTCTTCGTTGCTAATACGACGGATGGTCTCGGCCATCATATCAGCTAAGGTTAATACCTTGATATTGTCCAAGGCTTTAAGCTCATCTGACAACGGAATTGAGTCGGTGACAATGACTTCGTCAATTACTGAATTACGCAGGTTTTCAGCTGCATTACCGGATAATACTGGGTGCGTAGCATAAGCAAACACGCGTTTAGCGCCATGTTCTTTTAATGCTTCAGCAGCTTTACAGAGTGTGCCGCCAGTATCAATCATGTCATCAACGATAATACAGTCACGACCTTTGACATCACCAATGATGTGCATAACCTGAGACACATTGGCTTGAGGACGACGCTTATCAATAATAGCGAGGTCTTTGTCATCAAGTAACTTCGCAATAGCACGGGCGCGAACTACGCCACCAATGTCAGGTGAGACGACGACTACGTCGTCAAAATCACGCTGAGCCATGTCTTCGATAAGTACAGGGCTGCCAAATACGTTGTCCACCGGCACATCGAAAAAGCCTTGGATTTGCTCGGCGTGGAGGTCTACCGTTAGCACACGGTCGACGCCAACACTTGATAAGAAATCAGCAACAACTTTGGCAGTGATTGGCACACGAGCAGAACGCACACGGCGATCTTGACGGGCATAACCAAAGTACGGCAGTACAGCGGTGATACGCCCAGCTGAAGCGCGGCGCAGCGCATCAACCATGACGATTAATTCCATCAGGTTGTCGTTGGTCGGCGCACAGGTAGACTGGATAATAAAAACGTCCGAGCCACGGACGTTTTCATTAATAGATACACTGATTTCACCGTCGCTAAAACGACCAACTTCGGCATCGCCTAGTTCGATATATAAACGTTTTGCAACTTTTTGAGCTAGGTCAGGCGTTGCATTACCAGCGAAGAGCTTCATGTCTGGCACGGTAGGGTTCCTCGGGCACTGAAATTTTGGACTAACATGCAAGTGAATTTGCAGGCTAACTTAAACACTTTACTTCTACATTAGTTTAAACCAAGCGCTGTATGAGCAGGAGATTGATTTAAACTTTTGGCAACAAAGCCTTGCCACTCGGTGGGCAGCTTTTCTAGAACGTCTAACGCTGCGCGCTCGCTATCGAACGCGGCGAAACAACACGCCCCAGTGCCAGTCATTCTCGACGGGGCGTATTTTAGCAACCACTGCAGTGTTTTTTCAACCTCGCTGTAGAGCTTTTTGACCAGTGCTTCACAGTCATTTCTATGCTCTGCATGCTGCCATTGCTGTGGTAGGGGGGCGCTATCTCGAGGTAAATCAGGGTGGCCAAATACCGCTGCGGTGCTTATATGCACTTGTGGATGTACTACCAAATACCAGTGTTGTGGTACATCAACCGCTTGTAATTGTTCACCAACCCCTCGTGCTAGGGCACTGTGCCCGCCTATAAACACCGGCACATCGGCACCGAGTTGAATGCCTAATTCTGCTAGCTCATCCAGGCTCAGCTTTTTGCCCCACAGTGAATTAAGAGCAAGTAGGGTTGTTGCCGCATCCGATGAACCACCGCCGACGCCGCCGCCCATAGGCAATCGCTTGTCGATATCAATATTCACTCCGCACACTTCGAGCCCCCGCTGCTGATAGGCTTGGCGCAAAAGTTCGCTGGCGCGTAAAATAAGGTTCTCCTCGTTGGCCACGCCATTCATTGGCGCCAACTCGAGGCGTGAGTCTTGGCGTGGTTGAAAATGCAACTCATCGCCGTGGTCAAGAAAAGTGAAAAGGGTTTCCAATTCATGATAGCCGTCATCCCGACGCCCCGTTATATGCAAAAACAAATTAAGTTTAGCCGGTGCTATCACGCTAAGTGCACATGAGTTCATTGCAGTTGCCATTCATTAATTAATAACTTAACGCGCAGAGTATCGTGGCTCAGGGTGATACGCGTTGGTAGCCAAACGCCCTGAATAGCCTCGTAATTTTGGTAACGAATCTGCCACTGACGATTATCCGGGCTCAGCCAGCTGGCGCTGCGTACGCGTTGTTGTTGATCAAACTGAGCTGACTCGGCGTCGTAGGCCGCTAGCAGCCATTGTTCTGGGGTATCTAAAGGTAACAGCCAACCGCTTAAACGATACACCAAGCTCTGTGCGTTATGTCCTTGGTATTGTTCGCCATCGATATCCAGCTCAACGATATAGGGGTGGCGTTTTAAGCGCAAAACGTTGGTGCCGATAAAGGTGTTTAAATCGAGGCTGTATTCATCGTCTTGTTGTTGCCAAACAAAATTAGCTGATTGCCGCTTCTGTGGTGAAATAAACGCCATTTTACCTTCACTGCGAAAGTGTTTTATTTGCTTAAGGGAGGTGCGCCAAGTGTCGCTAGGTGGTGTGGATTCCGGGATTGTTTGTACACAGCCTGTGAGAAACAAAAAAAACACCAGCAAAATCAATCGAAAGTTAATCAAATGTCTTTCCCGCCTTTCCTTATTCGCTTGATTTTCGTAAAATTATTCGCTTGAAGCAGGTTCAGACCAATGTTATTGCAAGCGATTTTCATTTAGCGTCGACGAATTCGTTTACTGCCATCGATAAAATCCGTTTGGCAGAAGCTATCCATCTATGCGCTAATTTAAAGAATGAGTAAGTATTTAATAAAATTGGTTGTTAAGCAATAGTTGTCCACCATGACCATAGTCGCACTGGGTATTAATCACAAAACAGCATCGGTTGATTTGCGCGAGAGAGTTGCCTTCTCTCCCGAACAACTTGACCGTGCACTACAGCAACTCACAATGCAAGATGAGTTTGCCGAGTCCGTGATCGTCTCGACCTGCAATCGCACTGAAATATATTGTTCACTTGAGAGCGGTACACCGGAGCAAGTGTTGCAGTGGCTCGCGCAGTTTCACCAACTTGATAGCAAAGAACTGGCGGAAAACGTGTACAGCTTTGATCACAGCCAAGCTATCTATCATTTGATGAAGGTGGCCTGCGGTCTTGATTCATTAGTACTGGGTGAGCCGCAAATTCTTGGGCAAATAAAACAAGCGTACGCCAGCGCTAAAAAGAATGGCGGTGTTGGAGTCTTATTCGAGCGCTTATTTCAAAAAACGTTCTCTGTCGCGAAACAGGTGCGTACCGAGACGAATATTGGTGCCAGTGCGGTGTCGGTGGCCTACGCTGCGGTGAATTTAGCCAAACATATTTATGGCAAGCTAGATAACACGCGTGTGCTACTCATTGGCGCTGGTGAAACCATTGAGCTGGTTGCCAGACATATTCATCAGCACTCACCCCAATCAATGACTGTTGCCAACCGTACCATTGACCGTGCCCGAAATTTAGCCGACGAGTTCGCCGCTGGCGTGATATCCTTAGCACAGTTGCCGGAACAATTACCACAGGCCGATATTGTCATCAGCTCAACGGCCAGTACGTTGCCCATTATCGGTAAAGGGGTGATTGAGCAGGCGCTTAAAAAGCGTAAAAACAAGCCTATGCTGTTGATTGATATCGCTGTTCCACGGGATATCGAAAGCCAAGTGGCGGAGCTGGATAACGCCTATTTATATTCAGTGGATGACTTGCAAGCGATCGTCAGCGAAAATATGGCAACGCGAGAGCAAGCAGCAAAAGAAGCCGAGCAGATTATCACCGCGCGAGTCAGTGAGTTTGATAATTGGCTAAAGTCTCTCGATTCAGTGGGACTCATCCGCGATTATCGTAATGATGTGACGCAAACGAAAGAACAACTCCTTGAGCGAGCAATGGCTCAGCTAGCCAGTGGCAAAGAGCCAGAGAAAATAATGGTTGAGCTCGCTAATAAACTCACTAATCGACTGATGCATGCGCCTACTAAGGCAATTAAAGATGCGGCCGAGAAAGGCGAAGTGGGGCAGCTGGCACAAATGCAAAAAATGTTAGGAATTAACCAGGAATAGCAAACACATGAAAGAGTCGGTATACCGCAAGTTAGAAACCTTGGTGGAGCGTTATGAAGAAGTTCAAGCGCTACTGAGTGATCCCGAAGTGATAGGCGATCAAGACAGGTTTCGTGCTTTGTCCAAAGAATATGCAGAATTAGAAGAAGTGGCTAAAGCCTTTACCGCCTATCAGCAAGCACAAGAAGATGTGAGCACAGCACAAGAAATGCTCAAAGATTCCGATCCTGATATGCGTGAAATGGCGCAAGAAGAATACAAAGAAGCAAAAGCTCAAGTGGAGAGCCTAGAAGAGCAATTGCAAGTATTGATGTTGCCTCGCGACCCTCGTGATAACAACAATGTGTTTTTAGAAGTGCGGGCCGGTACGGGCGGTGATGAAGCGGCTATTTTCGCAGGCGATCTATTCCGTATGTACAGTCGCTATGCAGAAACTCAGAAGTGGCAAGTAGAGCTAGTCAGCGCTAACGAAGGTGAACACGGCGGTTATAAAGAGGTGATTGCCAATATCAAAGGCGACGGCGTATACGGTAAGCTAAAGTTTGAATCCGGTGCGCACCGAGTGCAGCGTGTGCCTGAGACGGAATCGCAAGGGCGTGTTCATACCTCTGCGTGTACGGTCGCGGTGATGCCTGAGATCCCAGAAGCCGAAGCCATCGAAATTAATACCGCAGATATTAAAGTAGATACCTTCCGCGCCTCGGGTGCCGGTGGACAGCACGTTAACAAAACTGACTCTGCTATTCGTATTACCCACATTCCTACAGGCGTTGTGGTTGAGTGTCAGGATGAACGTTCACAACATAAAAACCGCGCTAAAGCAATGTCGGTTCTTGCTGCTCGCTTGGAGCAAGCGGAAACAGAAAAACGTCAGGCAGAAGAGGCCAGCCAGCGTCGTAATTTGGTGGGCAGTGGCGACCGCTCTGAGCGTATTCGTACCTACAATTACCCACAAGGGCGTATTACTGACCACCGTATTAACCTCACCCTGTATCGTTTGAATGAGGTGGTTGCCGGTGATTTAGGCGCTGTGATCGACCCACTATTGATAGAACACCAAGCCGACTTGCTTGCTGCAATGGGTGACGATTAATTGTCGAGTTCGACTATCGATACCGTGTTGCGCAATGCAGCAACGGCGCTCGCAGGCAGTAGTGAATCACCACGCCTAGATGCACAAGTCTTGTTATTGCACGTGTTGCGTAAACCACGCTCCTACCTATTTGCTTGGGGCGATAAGGCCCTCGACGAGCGTCAACTGCGTGAGTTTGAAAAGCTATTAAGTCAGCGTTTGCAAGGGGTGCCAGTTGCCCACTTAACGGGCACCCGCGAATTTTGGTCCTTACCATTAGCCGTCAACAGTAGCACCTTAATACCGAGACCCGATACCGAGACGCTTGTTGAACAGGCGTTGGCGCTCGACCTACCTGAGAATGCGCAGGTTTTAGACCTCGGTACAGGCACAGGGGCAATTGCTTTGGCGCTGGCTAGTGAACGTCAGCAATGGCAGGTGCAAGGGGTTGATGCCAGTGCCGATGCCGTTACCTTAGCCATGCACAACCAACAGTCCCTTGGTATTGCAAATGTGCGCATCTACCAGAGCGATTGGTTCAGTGCTATTGTCGCTCAGCGCTTTGACCTTATTGTTAGTAATCCGCCCTATATCGATGAGAGCGACCCTCACCTGAGTGTTGGAGATGTGCGCTATGAACCTCTCAGCGCTTTGGTTGCCAAAGACAATGGCTTAGCCGATATTGACCATATCATTGCCCAAGCACGCGCTTATTTGCACCCAGGTGCAACGCTGATGTTAGAGCATGGCTTCGAGCAAGGGCAGGCTGTACGGCAACTGTTGACTAATTACGGGTACGTTAATGCGCGGACTGTGGTCGATTTAGGTCAAAATGAGCGCATCACCTTGGCTGAATACACAGCTTAGGCCTATGCTTAGGGAGTGACATTGGTCGTTGATTTTTAAAAGGAACTAACATGTCCGAAGACTTTTTATTCAGTGATGAGGAAATTGAAGAAGTCGAGCAAGATAGCCTTGGAACTTGGAAAATCCTTATTGTTGATGATGAACCAGAAGTCCATGCTGTGACGAAACTCGCGCTAAGTGATTTCGAGTTCCAAGAAAAACGGCTGGAGTTTATCAGTGCCTACTCAGGCAGCGAAGCGAAGCAGCTAATTAATCAGCACTCAGACGCAGCCATTGTGCTACTCGATGTGGTTATGGAAACCGATGATGCCGGCTTGAAGGTGGCAGAGTACATCCGCCATGAAGCCAAAAACCATCATGTGCGTATTATTCTCAGAACAGGTCAGCCCGGCCAGGCGCCAGAGCGCCAAGTCATCGTTAATTACGATATCAACGATTACAAGTCGAAAACCGAACTGACAGCGCAAAAGCTGTTCACCGTAGTGATGTCCAGCCTGCGCTCGTATCGTGACATTTTAGCCATCGAGCAATCGCGCCAAGGACTGGAAAAAATTATCACCGCTTCGCGAGATATTTTTGCTTCACACTCCATGGAAACCTTTATTCACGGAGTAATTCAGCAGCTCACTTCTTTACTCGGCTCAGTTGATAAGGCCATGTATGCGACCTCTTTAGTGGCCAGCAGTGAGCAAAAGGATGCGAAAAATTTAGTGGTTTTTGCCGGTCAGGGGGAGTTTGAACAAAGTGAAGGTAAATCTCTAGATCAAGTTCTCAGTGCAGAACAGTTTAGCGCCTGTACTCAAGCGCTCAATGAAAAAACCATTATTTATAAAGACGATTATCTGTTTGCCCATTGCTCTAGCCAATACAATAACAGCGCCTTGCTTTATATCTCCGGGGTGCCTAAAAATCTGACCACCACGCAACGACACTTAATTGAAATCTTTGCTCAGAACGTACAAATTGCGTATGAAAATGTACAGCTGCAATCGGAAATAGAAGACACTCAGCAGGAGTTGGTGTGGCGCTTAAGCGAGGCGTTAGAGCAGCGCAGTAACGAGACAGGCAATCACGTGCGCCGGGTGTCGCACATCTGCTATGAGTTGGCGCGGGGCTTGGGGTTGAGCGAGCAAGAGTGTGAACTGGTGCGCAGTGCGTCTCCCCTGCATGATGTTGGCAAAGTGGGCGTGCCTGACGCTATTTTACATAAGCCAGGGAAGCTCGATGAAAACGAATGGCAGGTGATGAAACAGCATGCGCAAAAAGGTTACACTATTTTAGCGGATTCTAAACGGCCCTTAGTACAAGCAGGAGCCACGATTGCTCAAGAGCATCATGAGTGGTGGGATGGCAGTGGCTATCCGCAAGGAAAAAAAGGCCAAGATATTCACGTGTTTGGTCGCATAGTGGCGTTGGCAGATGTCTATGATGCCTTACGTCATCGGCGCAGTTACAAAGAGCCTTGGGGTAAAGCCGAAGTCGTGGAAGAAATTCAACGCTTACGCGGGACCCAGTTTGAGCCCAAGCTCGTAGATGTATTTATTGAAAAACTAGACACGCTAGAAACAATTCTAGCGCGCTACCCAGATTAAGGAATGGTATGGATTATATTGCACTAAAACACACCCATGTGTTGTTTGTAGTCTTGAGTGTGGTGCTTTTTTACACCCGCGCTTTCTCACGTATCGGTGGTGGTAAAATTGCTGCGAATAAAGCAGTATTTATATCCAGCCATATTGTTGACACCTTGCTGCTACTGAGTGCGATTGCGCTGCTTGTGGTGGCCAGTATCAACCCCCTTGCAGTGCCATGGCTATGGCAAAAAATTATTTTAGTGGTCGCTTACATTGTTATCGGTTTTAAGCTGCTTAAAGCGCCTACACAAGGCAAAAAATGGTTATGGTTAGGGGTTAATACCCTCGTGCTTTTAGCGATTGGCTACTTGGCTGGGTCGAAATCTGGCTTCTTTAGTTAACAATTAACCACTAAAAACCGCCGAAATTGGTATATCTTCACGATCCTAGGTAAACTAGCGCTCAGTTTTTTTAGCTCGTGAGATGTACCCTATTCTATGTCTGATGTGTGGTTAGATGACCAATTCGATCTAGAGCACAGCTACAGTGTCAGTGCCATCACTCAGTGTATTCAAGCTGAAGCTCGGTGGCATGCACAAGCTAATGTTGATGATGCCTTTGCTCAACTCAAACAGTTACAACAAGCCGCCAGCGAGGTGTATGCGCGTTACAGCGATAAACACCAAGCGCTTGATGCTATCGTTGATTGTTTTTACAGTGACTGGAGCTTCAGTGGCACGCAGCAAGAGATGCCAGAGTATCGCCTAAACAGTGTTTATTTTACCTTGCTATACCGCACAGGTAACAGCCTGTCATTGGCGATTGTACTGCAAGCTATTTTAGAACATTGTCGCTTTAACGCCGATATTGCACTGATTGATCAAAGTGTTATGGTGCAGGTATCGTTTAGTGCACAGGAATACTACCTCATAGAACCCGCCTCTGGGCAACAGATATGGCATTTGCAGCCTGAAAACGTGGAAACTGATAATGAGACATTACCTGAGATGGTGTTCGATGAAGAGGCATATAAGCTGTATCTGGCGCATCAAAAATGGGCTTTTATCGGTGCTGAACGTTTTGGCGACGCGCTTGCCTGTGTGGAATTACTGATTGAACTACTCGGTGATGATCCCTATGAGCGGCGCGACAGAGGGTACTTGCTTAACCAAATTGACCGACCAGAACTGGCCAAGGCTGATTTACGTTTTTTTGTCGATGAATGTCCCGACGACCCAGCCATTGAGCTAGTCCGTCATCAAATTGACGAGCTGGATAACAATAACAACACACTCCATTAGGGTAAGGATTTTTTATGGCTCAACCTCATGAGGCACTGATCACCAACGATGCGGTGGTGATGGGTATGCTCGCCGTGATCCTCGGCGTTATATTTAAAACGGCACATAGCCAGCATCGTTTCTGGCAAAAGTTTTATAAGTATGTTCCCGCGCTTTTACTGTGCTACTTTTTACCGTCGTTGCTTAATACTTTTGGCATCGTTGACGGCCACAGTTCCAATGTTTACTACGTTGCTTCGCGGTTTTTGCTACCTGCATGTTTGATATTATTAACCATTAGCATAGATTTAAGAGCGATTATTAATCTCGGCCCTAAGGCGCTGATTATGTTTTTAACCGGCACCGTGGGCATTGTGATTGGCGGGCCTTTAGCTATTTTAGTGATGAGTGCCATCTACCCTGAAGCGGTTGGCGGTCATGGCCCTGATGCCGTGTGGCGGGGAATGACGACAATTGCCGGCAGCTGGATTGGTGGCGGAGCTAACCAAGCATCAATGAAAGAGATGTTCGAGGTTGGCGGCGATATCTTCTCAGCCATGGTGACAGTGGATGTGATTGTTGCCAATCTATGGATGGCGGTACTGTTGCTAATGGCCGGGAATCACAAAGCCATCGATGCGAAAACGGGTGCCGACACCACTGCCATTGAGGATTTGAAAAAGCGGGTCGAAGCCTACCATGCTGAGCATGCGCGGATGCCCACACTGAATGACTACATGACCATTATTGCCATCGCGTTTGGTATTACCGGCTTTGCCCATTTTTGCGGTGATTTGTTAGCCCCTTACTTTGATCAATTTGCGTGGGCTCAGGAATACAGCCTAAATAGTAAGTTTTTCTGGCTGATAGTGATTTCAACCACTATTGGTATTAGCTTATCCTTCACTCGGGTGCGCCATATTGAGGCTTTTGGAGCGTCAAAGGTGGCCTCAAGCTTCCTCTATATTTTGGTCGCATCCATCGGCTTACACATGAATATTACCGCTATTTTAGACAGCCCGCTGTATTTCGTAGTGGGTGCTATTTGGATGCTTACCCATGCCAGCTTGATGCTGATTGTCGCCAAACTGATCAAAGCGCCGTTGTTCTACATGGCGGTGGGTTCGCAAGCCAATGTCGGCGGCGCCGCATCAGCGCCGGTGGTGGCATCAGCCTTTCACCCCTCATTGGCCCCGGTGGGCGTACTACTGGCGGTGTTAGGTTACGGTGTGGGTACTTACATGGCTTATATTTGTGGCTTGATTATGCAATCAGTCGCCCCTTAAGGAAATGACAATGACGATTGAAAAGTTAACTATCGGTGCCATTGAGTTGGCAAACAAAAACCCCTTTGTGCTGTTTGGTGGTATGAACGTACTCGAATCTCGCGATTTGGCGATGCGTATCGCAGAGCACTATGTGGAGGTCACGAATAAGCTCAATATTCCTTATGTATTTAAGGCCTCTTTTGACAAAGCAAATCGGTCGTCTATTTCCTCATATCGAGGTCCGGGTATGGAAGAAGGGCTGAAGATTTTTGAAGAGATTAAGCGTACTTTTGATATTCCATTAATTACCGATGTGCATGAACCCTATCAGGCAGCCCCTGTTGCAGAGGTCGTGGATGTTATTCAGCTGCCGGCATTTTTAGCACGGCAGACGGATTTGGTAACGGCAATGGCGAAAACTGGCAACGTTGTAAACGTCAAAAAGCCACAGTTTTTAGCCCCTCATGAGATGCGTCATATCATCAATAAGTTTGCCGAAGCGGGTAACGAGCATGTGGCTTTGTGTGAGCGAGGAACCAGTTTCGGCTATAACAACTTAGTGGTTGATATGCTTGGCATGGATGATATGAAAGCCATGGCACCGGTTATTTTTGATGCCACTCATGCGCTACAACGCCCGGGTGGACGCAGTGACAGTGCCGACGGTCGCCGTGCTCAAGCGGCTGAATTGGCGCGCAGTGGTATGGCTCTTGGCCTTGCTGGACTATTCATTGAAGCTCACCCAAATCCTAACGAAGCTAAATGTGATGGCCCATGTGCACTGCCATTGGCGAAACTGGAAGGTTACCTGACACAAATGAAAGCCATTGATGATTTGGTAAAGAGCTTCCCGGCGCTTGATACCAGTGCCAGCGATTTAGGTTAATGTCTTAGTTTGTATCGCGTTTTTCAGAGCCAGCGTGTTGCGCTGGCTTTTTTGTTAATAAGTGTTTTTCATATACTTGGGAAAAATCATCGAAGTATTCACTTAACCAATGACTTTGGTGTTGTCGGTACGACTCGCTGGGTAAAATATGGTCGCGGATAATAGGGTTAATACGGTTGATAAAGGTCGTGGCAAAGTCATTATCAGCGCGTTTGGCACAGCCGATGGCGCCAAACACGAGGCTTTCCTGGTTATTAGCTATGGGTAGAGTGACAAGCTGAGCGTCATGATGACGGTTGTAGTAAGTGGCGATAAAAGGGTAGTCGATGCCGAAGTCGATGCGTTCGTTGACTAACATATCGCCTAACACCGAGGCCTGATCGGCACCACGGTAATTAAGGATCACTGCTTGATTATTTTGTACTCGCGATTTGATTTGCTCAATCCACGGGCTGTATTTCCGCCCGGCACCTTGTCCATAGCGTAAACCTTTATCGTTTAAGAGCGAGTAAAGACGCACGGGGCTGCCATGTTTTTCGGTTATAGAGCGCTGCTTTTGTGCTGTGGTGACGATACCCATGGGCGGATAAACGCTGGTGCGCGTAGAGAAGGTCACTAAAGGATGATTGTCGCGTTTGATTAGGCAGGGCGCACATACATTTTTGCCTTGTTCAAAATACCCCTTCAAGCGCATTTGCGGTAAATGAATGGAGTTATGTTTTAAATCCGGAGTCCGGGCGATAACCTCATCAACGATATCATCGCAAATGCCCGAATCAGAGCTGCTGGCGGGCATGGAAAATGGCGGCGCATCAATGCGTAACCAAGTCACATCGTAGTCATTGGCAAAAGCTGGAAAAGCAACACTTAGTAGCAAATATAGAAACTTCATAAAAGCAGATTATGACGTTTTTACTTATTAGTCTAGAGGGGGATGTTCTGTTGTTTTACCGAGCAGTGATTTAGGACTGTGTTGTTAATCTGTCTTTTATCAAGTTTATTGTCTGCACCTAATCTAATGTTATACTTTACCCACATTAAAAAAACTAATCGTTAGTTATGGCTCGGCGACTTCCCCCTCTAAATTCTCTAAAGGCTTTTGAAGCAGCGGCAAGGCACTTAAGCTTTACCAAAGCAGCAGAAGAGCTGTATGTAACTCAAGCAGCCGTAAGCCACCAGATCAAAACCCTAGAAGAGCATTTAGGGTTGAAATTATTTTTGCGAAAAAATCGCTCATTGCTATTAACTGAAGAGGGGCAAGGGTACTTTCTCGATATTAAAGAGATTTTTGCACAATTAGTCGATGCTACAGAAAAACTGTTAGCGCGTGGAGCCAAAGGGTCGTTAACGGTGAGCCTGACTCCAAGCTTTGCGATTCAGTGGTTGGTGCCTCGGTTAAGTTTGTTTAACGAGTTACACCCAGAGATCGATGTGCGTATTAAAGCGCAAGACCAGGACGACAATTCGCTTCAAGATGATGTTGATATTGCTATCTATTATGGTCGCGGTCATTGGAGTGGCGTGGAAACTCATAAGTTGCACACCGAATACTTGGTGCCTTTGTGTAGCCCTATGCTATTGAACGGCCCTAAGCCGCTGAACGAGCCACAAGATTTGCAGTACCACACACTGTTGCACGATACCACGCGCCGACCATGGAAGTTATGGATGAAAACCGCTGGAGTACGCAATGTTCAAGTTAACCAAGGGCCGATATTCTCGCACTCGTCGATGGCGATGCAGGCTGCTGCCCACGGTCAAGGTGTGGCACTTGGCAACTTGGTGCTGGCGAAACCAGAAATTGATGCGGGGCGATTAATTGTGCCGTTTAATCATACCTTAGAAAGTAAAAACGCTTACTACCTAGTTTTTCGCGAGTCGCAATCGGAGCTCGGTAAAATCGTCTCATTTAAAGAGTGGATGCTAGGGTTAGTTGAAAAAGAACAGGAGCAGCTTTAATGCAGTGGATTGAAGCGCAATCACCGATTGCCCAGTTTATTTTTGCCCACGGTGCAGGGGCAGGCAGTGACAGTGACTTTATGCAGCAAATGGCAGCGAACATGGCCGAACTGGGTGTGAGCGTGGGGTTATTCGATTTCCCCTACATGCAGCGTGCTAAGCAAGAGAACAAACGCCGACCACCGGAAAAGGCCGATAAGCTGTTAGCCAGCTTTAACGAACACCTTGAGCAGCGTCGCGCAGGTTTGCCGCTGTTTATTGGCGGCAAATCCATGGGCGGGCGCATGGCTAGTATGTTGGTTGCTGAGCACCCAAATGATGTCCAAGGCGTGATTGCCTTCGGGTATCCGTTCCACCCGCCAGGAAAAAAAGACAAACTGCGCGTCGCCCATTTTGCCGATATCAAAGTACCTTTTTGTGTGCTCCAAGGAGAGCGCGACACTTTTGGCAAGCAATCAGAGTTGCTCGAGCTTGTCGATACACGTCCCGCTCAGCTCCATTGGTTAGAAGATGGCGATCATTCTTTGGTGCCGCGCAAAAAAAGTGGCTTTACCCAACAACAGCAATGGCAAAAGGCAGCGGAGCTCGCAGTGAGCTTTATCAAGGAGCATTTATGAGTCAGTTATTTCTTATTAGTGGAGCGCTTTTCGCGGGGCTCAGTGTTATACTTGGCGCCTTTGCTGCCCATGGCTTGAAAAGTCGCTTATCGGAGTACGCGATTGGCGTTTTCCAAACGGGTGTTGAATACCAAATGTATCATGCCCTAGGGTTGATTTTGCTCGGCATATTGGCCAAGTTTGGTGTCAACCTTACCATTAGCGGCTACTTTATGATCGCTGGCATTGTGCTCTTTAGTGGCAGCTTGTATGCCTTAGCCCTAACAAGTATCAAGTGGTTTGGGCCGATTACTCCGATCGGGGGCCTGTGCTTTATTATCGCTTGGGCCACCATGATCATTAAACTGTTACAAATGAAATAAGTCACCACCATGTCCTGTATTGTTATTTATTGTCGCGCTGGTTTCGAAAATGATGCCGCCGCAGAAATCACCCACCATGCCAGTCAACATGGCGTCGGCGGCTATGTAAAAGCCAAGCCAAACTCGGCATTGGTGGTGTATCACTGCTACAGCCATGATGAAGCGGAATACCTGCTTAAGAAAATTCCATTTAAAGATATGGTGTTTGCTCGGCAATGGTTTGTCGGCAAGCAAATAGCGCGTATGCCTATCGATGACCGTGTTACCAGCTTATGTGAAGCGGCCAAGGAGTTTCCATTATGTGGCGAACTGCGCGTGGAAACCTGTGACACTAACGACGGCAAAGAGCTCTCTAAGTTTTGTAAAAAAATTAGCACGCCACTGGCGAAAGGGTTAGAGAAACAAGAAACCTTACTGCGCCAGCAAGTGAAAAACCGACCGATATTACACGTGTTATTTATCGCCAGTGACACTGCTTATGTGGGCTATTCGTTTAGTTTTAATAATTCAGCACTGTATATGGGGATCCCCCGTTTACGTTATCCGAAAGATGCACCGAGCCGTTCAACGTTGAAACTAGACGAGGCCTTTATGGTGTTCGTCCCAGAAGACGAACAAGAAGACAGGGTGCGCTCCGGAATGAAAGCGGTCGATTTAGGTGCCTGTCCAGGCGGCTGGACATATCAATTAGTGCGCCGAGGAATGTTTGTGCAAGCCATTGATAATGGCCCTATGGACCAAGCGTTAATGGAAAGCGGACAAGTGAAGCATTACCGCGAGGATGGCTTTAAGTTCCGCCCAGAGCGTCGCAACATCGATTGGTTAGTATGTGACATGGTAGAAAAACCCAGCCGTGTTACCGAGCTTATGATTGATTGGGCGGTGAATGGCTTCGCCAAAGAGCTCATCTTTAACTTGAAACTGCCAATGAAGAAACGCTTTGACTGTGTATATGAAAATATGCAGCGCATTGATCAAGAGTTGCGCGAGTATGGAGTGAAGTTTAACTTACAGGCTAAGCACTTATACCATGACCGTGAAGAGGTAACGGTGCATGTACAGGTGTTGCGCGTACCGCAAAACGTCTATAGCTAGTCAACAAAAGCCGGGCAATAACCCGGCTTTAATCTTTACCTCTCGGTTGGTTGTGCCTGTCGCTTCAATACCCATGCCAGCACGATACTAGCGGCAATAATACCGAGTAAATCGGCGCCTAAATCGGCCAAATCAAACGTTCGCGTGGCAATAAACGCTTGGCTTATCTCTTCAATCAGCGCAAATGCACACACCAAAAGAGCGCCCCAATACACCTTCACTTTACCGTAAAGCGGCATTGCTCTCGCGCCGAGCGCAAGCGTAACTAACAGTGTAAAAGTCGCAAAAAGCACCAAGTGGCCAAGTTTGTCGCCGTAAGGTATCGCTGCGACCCATTGGAAGAAAAGGCTGTTTTGGCCGCTATTGGCCAAATAAATAATCCAGCCCAAGAATGCGGCAAAGGCTATTGCCGCAACAACAAATACAGCAGTGAAGTTCGGTTTTATCACAAGCTGCGGTACTGGCTGCGATAATTTTCTACCCATAATTTCGTTGCACCACAGACCGCCACAGGCATGATGATCATATTCAAAATAGGCACTGCAGCACATATCATCACTCCGGCACCAAAGCCGTAAGACAAGCCTTGGTGGGCTTTAAGGTCGCGTTTCATATCCTTGAAGCTGACCTTGTGATTATCAAACGCATAATCTTTATATTGCACCGCAAACATCCAACAGGTGAACAGGGCCCAAATGATCTGTCCGATCACCGGTAAAAACCACATGAGGATGAAAAAGCCAAGGGCGCGAGGTAAGTAGTAGCATAGCTTAGTCCACTCTCGCCCAAGCATACGTGGCACATCGCGCATGGTATCGAGCAAGCCATCATCGTTAATGCGCTGCCCGGTTAAGTGCATCTCCACTTTTTCCGAGAGAATGCCGTTGAACGGCGCGGCAATAAAGTTAGTGATCACCGTGAACACCATAGAGTAGCTAAACAGCAGCACCAATATAGCCAATGGCCATAAAATAAATTCCAGCCAAGTCAGCCATTCCGGCAACTGTGCATTGAGCCAGGCAAACGCATCAGTGAGCCAGCCATAGATAAAGAATAAAGACGTGCCGAAAATCACTAAGTTGATCAACAGCGGGATAAGAACGAAGCGCTTTAGGCCTTTTTGGGTGATCAGCGTAAAGCCACTAAAAAAGTATTCAAAACCACGACCTAACTGCATGGCATACCTCTACTATTTGGATCTCGATGGTTCCGCAGTATAACTAAGGCGTAAACAAATAACAGACTCTATTCATGCTTTGTTGCAAAAAGGCCCAACTTGAGTTGGGCCATAGCCATTATTTATTTTCTTCTAGTTGCTGGGTGTCTTGGCGTTCACGAAAGCCGCCCGCTTTATCATCGCTCAGCTTAGGCGTGCCATCTTCGGCGCGCGAGGCTTGGTTCACCTTGAGTATATTTTCTGCGTGCTGGAGGTCGGCTGTATTGGAAAAACCAGCGATGGTCTCACGGCCTTTTAAGAAGCCATCTATTTCATCAACGATGGTATTGAGCTCTTGCTCGTTTTTCTCCATGGTCATCACATAGCGCGGCATTTCCACATTGTCGCTGCCACTACTGGCAAAGGTGCTAGTGTGGATGCGCGAGCTAACAATCCACGGCGTGATTGATGATTTAACAATGACATTTTCACTGCGAGTGGAATCGTGAATGGACATACCGGTGGAGATCTTAGACTCGGTAAAGGTGCCTTCCGTTTTCATATACAGCAGCAACGAACTAAAGCGCAACTCGGCCCAAAATACATGGCTAAAGTTCTCCAGCATACGTCCTATGGTGCTGAATATTTGCCAGAAGAAAAAGCCACTGAGTAACGTCACGACCAATGCTGATAACTGCCCAAGCCACTGCTGCATTGCAGCACCATCGCCTCGTTCGGCACTGCGCACAAAGCTGTCTACGTTGTCCCATGACTGGGCTAGAAAGTCGTACAGGCCCTGAACTTTTGCGGCCAAAGCAAACAATAAGCAGGCGCCGATGACCACGCAAAGTTGCGCCGCGATGGTGCTAAATAAGCGCGTCGCTTTGAACCCTTGCGGCGCTGGAGTTGGCGTGAACTCAGGCTGAGTTTCGATTAACAGCTCACCACGAAAATCGCCTTTGCCCTGCGACTGCTCATTCAACGTGGGATCAAAGTCAATGTAAGTGCGGTTAGGGATCTCTCGATAGCGTCGATTGGCCAGCACGATATTTTCAATGTTGATAAAAATTTCATTAGGGTGCACCGACTCTTGTAAATTGGCGCGATATTCGCTCACTTCCGTTTGCGCGTTGCTTTGCTGTGCTCTAGTCGTCAACAAATAAAACAGCGCGACACTGGCTATGGCACCCAGTGCCAATAAGGTGATAAGGCTAGGCCAAGCAGAAAAGCTAACGACTTGCTCGGTCACACTTTGCCATTGCTGCAACTCATGGGCTGAGGGAGCAAATACATGATGATAAATAAGACCGATGACCACCGGGAAAATCACCGAAAAAGCGATGACTTTTGCCAATGATGCAGCCCCCACATCTTTGAGCTGTTTAACGCGTTTAAGACTGACGGCCTTGGCTGCACTGCGCCAACATAGCAGTAGGTAGACTAAAATAAGCGCTGAAAATATAGGAATAATAATATGGCCCGCTTTACCGGCAAGCCCAGAAGAAGACACAAAATACGTCAATGCGAAGGCAATAAGCGCGAGCACCGTCTGCAACAACACTGCGACAATTTCTTGTGCGACATTCCGCATTGGATAAGGTAAAAACACCAGCTTTGGCATAATCGAATGCACCAAGCGGCCAACCCAACCTTTGGGTTCGCTAAACGTGGTGTTTTTGCGGCCCATCAGCATCGACTCTAGGGTTTTTGCGCTGTAGGCTAACGATCCCTTTCGGCGCTCCAACTCTGCATTTTCTTGCTCGCTTTTAGTGAGGTTTAGCGCCAAGGAGCTAGGCACAGAACGACCAACAAAAAACTTAAACAACTGGAATAAACCACTGCCACAGCGCTGTAACCCCATAATCAACAGCACAAGGCCAAAGCCGGCGTAGATCCACGCCGCAACCAAGTTGTGCTCGGTGAGGGTGGTTACTTTAAAGAGGCTATATAGGCCTAATAGGGCGATACATAGGCCGCCGATGGAGCGAATTAACCCTTCCGCTTTAAAGGGGTTGGTTATGCCTAAGCCTTTTGAACCAAAATCATACGCCATAAGGGTTCCTTTTATTCTTGGGCTTGTTGAGCCCGTTCAATACGTTCAGAAATAGCAGGGTGAGAAGATAAGTACTCCCACTGCGAATCTTGCTGAGGGTCCAACTCATGGGCCTGTGCGAGCGCTTCCATGGCCTCAGCAAAGGCTGTTGATGAATAGCCTAAGCGTTTAAGTTCGCGTAATGCGTAATCATCGGCTTGGCGCTCCATATCGCGGGAAAATTGCTGTTGTAGCAACGTCGAGCCGGTGCCCATGATAATCTCAGCAAACCCTTGCAAGTCGCCAAATAATAGCGCCAACGATACCGAGGCACCCGCTGATTGCGCCGCTAAGGTGAGGCCGTGCTGATACTCGACATGACCAATTTCATGCAACAGCACCGCCAGCAGTGCGGTGTCGTTCCCTTTTAATGCGCCGGCCAACTCATCAGTTAACACGACTTGCCCATCGGGCAGAGCAAAGGCATTGGCTCCAATTTCCGGGGCGCTAAAAAAGTGCAATTGTAAATGCGAAGGCGGGTTCTCTATTTTGTTTATATGATTATGCCACAGAGTGCGAATATGTTGTTTACGCGCGTCACTCAGTTCGCTGGGTTCAAGGTAAAGGTATTTAACCGCTTCGAAACTTTGTTCTGAGGCAGCATGGACAATGGGTTCAGGCAGGGCGCGAGCCACCGTTGCAGCGGTGCTGGGAATTATTTTGAAAAATAAGACCCAGCACATTAAGGCAGCGCCCAAAACACAGGCGCAAAGGGCCAACTTATGGCGCTCAATAGCTTCCAATGCTTTGTCCCAGCGCGACTCACTCGGCCAGCGATGCTGAGCGTCGTGAGGCACAAAGCGACTGCCATCGGCAAAGGTCAATTCCACCGGTAGGCCTGTTATTTGTTGCCCTTGCTGATAATCATCAAACTGCGCGATGAGCTCATCATCACTGAGCAGTTGCACACCAGCATCACAGAGCCAAAGCGTGGCGTGCACACTTTGGCTTTGCTTATGCAAGTAATAAACGCCCGTTACTTGCATGGCTTATCCTAATGAAAGGTCAACATCAAAGAAATCAGCTGCTTCTTCAGCAAACGATGAGTTTTGCTCACCTTGCGCGTCAGTCAGTGTTTGCGGATCGCATAAGAAGGTGATCTCAGTGGCTCGGCATAGCATTTTTGCAGTGCGCACTTTTGCCCATGGGATGGCTAGACCGAGAGTACATAACACGGCAAGGGCATTGGTGAGAGTCAGTAAGGTGTAATCCACTATGCGTAAATCGGATTTAAAACCGGCGATACCTTCTATCTCACTGCTATTGAGCAAGTGGTTACGAACATGAGTTTGATACACACCCATGTAAACGGCAAAAATAGCGGTATAGCCAACAACGAATAGGATGATTAATACCACTGCGCTAATGGTGGTGAGCGATTGTTCAAACCCTTCAGGGTCCAGCATCATAGTTTGTAAACTCAAACCAAATACGCCAGCGATCGTCATCACTAATACACCGACAATGGCACAGGCAACATAGGCCAAAATTACAGCCAAGTAATACTCACCGCCTTTGGTGTTCACAGTGATGGGTTTATCGGCATAACTAATTTCGCTATGTAGATATTTATCAATGCGCTTGAGTACGTAAGGCAGCAATAAATAAAGCGTAAATACACTTACGATAGGCAACACAATAAAATTCAAAAATGCGTCGCCATAGTTACCTTTAAACGCAAAGCGCACATTGCGATAGCGACTCATGCGCATATTAAAACGCATGCCCTGATTGACCATCCACGGCATTAAAAATAGCAATCCGAACACCGCTAAAACACCGAGGATAGGCACAAATTGAGTACAAAACATATAAATAACAAATAAAATAAAGGCGAGAATGCGGCCTTTTAAAATTTGTATAGGCGATGCAAGGTAATCAAAGCGGTGACCATCAAGTTGGGTGTGACCATAAAAATAGCGATAAGTACGCACTTTGGCCCAAGCGGAGTATATGCCTAGCGTCAGCAACGTGAGTACGATGTTAACGATCCAAATTGAGAAAAACTCTTTCCCGGAGCCGGAAAACTCTACGCGGCGAGAGTAGGCTTCAAACTCTTGCGAGCGCGCGGATGGGGTGGGGGTAGTATCTAAGTCCATTTAAACGTCCATAAGTCCTAAGTAAATTTAAGAGCGTTAATTTAGCGTTAAGCTTAAAATATTGCAACCTGTGCAATGCAACCTTTGATCAAGGCTCCGCTTTATGCTTTCGCATGTGTATAATCGCGACTATTGTCTAGGGGAATGACGAAGGCACTGTATGCTCTCCAAAAACCAACAAAAATATTTGCGCCAGTTGGGGCAAAAGAAATATCGCCGTCAACATCATATGTTTTTAGTACAAGGGGCGAAAAACGTCCTTGAGCTATTGCAAAGCGACCATGATATTGACAGTGTCTTTGCCAGCGAAAGCTTTTTAGCGCAGCATCGCCAACTGCTGGGCGCTCGTCTCGATGCCCGCCATATTCACCAAAGCGATGAGGCGAGTCTCTCGAAAGTCAGTACGCTGGTGACCAATAACGAGGTTATTGCTGTTGCACCTATGCGCGATGTAACTATTAAGGAAACACCTTGGCAATTGGCCCTTGATGGTGTTAGCGACCCTGGCAACTTAGGCACCCTGATCCGTTTAGCGGATTGGTATGGCTTTTCGCAGATTTTACTTTCACCGAATTGTGCCGACCCTTACAACCCCAAGGTGATCAGTGCCACTATGGGTTCATTTACGCGGGTGTCGTGCGCCACAGTTGATTTACCTGAGTACCTACAACAGCTTGATAAACCTGTTTACGGCGCATTTCTAGGTGGCACTAACGTACACCATGTCGAATTCGCTCAGCAAGGGGTGCTCGTCATGGGCAGTGAGTCTCATGGTATCAGTGAGACGGTAGGTCAAGCCATCACAGAACGCATTACCATTAATGGGTACGGTGGAGCAGAGTCGCTCAATGTGGCTATTGCCAGTGGCATAATTTTAGATAATATAAAGCGTTGTAGCGGTTAGGCCGCAGCCACCAAACATAAAATCATAATAACTGGGGCATCAATGCGCTTAAGCAGCATTAAGCTGGCGGGGTTTAAGTCCTTCGTCGAGGCAACAAAAATACCTTTTCCCGACGCCATGACCTGTGTCGTCGGCCCTAACGGCTGTGGCAAATCGAATGTGATTGATGCCGTTCGTTGGGTGTTAGGAGAAAGCTCGGCAAAGAATTTGCGTGGCGACGCGATGAGCGACGTTATTTTTAATGGTGCAGCCACCCGAAAACCGGTCTCCCAAGCCGCCGTTGAACTCATCTTTGATAACACGCAAGGGCGTTTGCCCGGCACCATGGCATCACGTAACCAAGTAGCCATTAAGCGTGTTGTTACCCGCGATGGTCAATCCCTGTATTACCTCAACGGCAGTAAATGCCGTAAGCGAGATATCACCGACATTTTTCTCGGCACCGGCTTGGGCCCGCGCAGTTACGCCATTATCGAGCAAGGGATGATTTCCCGGCTTATCGAAAGTAAACCTCATGAGCTGCGGGTGTTTATCGAAGAAGCCGCTGGCGTGTCGAAATACAAAGAGCGCCGCAGAGAGACACAGACCCGCATTCGCAGCACCCGCGAAAACCTTGAGCGCTTGCTTGATGTGCGTAGTGAACTGCAAGCTCAACTCGATAAACTTGACACTCAGGCGCAGCAAGCCCAGCAATACCGTGAACTCAAAGCTCGGCAACGACAGCTCAAAAGTGAACTGGCGGTGTTGAAATGGCAAAAACTGCATGCCCAGCAACTGGAAAAATCGCAACAACTCGCGCAGTTAAAAGAGCAGCTCACCTTTATTAAAGAAGCACACAGTGGTGAGCAAGATGTACTCAGCGCCTATCAACAGCAAGTTGATGATACCCAGCACGCTTTAGCCGCTGCACAGCAACAGCAGTTTCAAACCGATAATCAGTTGGCGCGAGTCGAGCAGCAACATATTCATAGCAAACAGCAGCTGCAGCAGTTGCATGCAACATTGCAGCAAAGTGATGAAAAGCACCAAGCGCTGGTGGTTGATAAGCGTCAGCAAAACGGCGCGGTGGCGCAAAAGCAGCGAGAGTTAGCGCAGGTGCGTGAACAGTTGGAATTACTGCAAGCACAAGCAGAGCAGTTAACTGAGCAGCACCTTGTCGCGCAAGAACAATTTGAGCAACTGCAAAACCAGCAACATCAACAGCGTGAGCAGCTGTACCAAAACCAGCAGCAAGTCCAACAAAGCCAGCATGATTTGCACGCACTGAGCGCGGAGCAACGAAGTAACACTGAGCAACTGCAAGAGGTGCAAGAGCAACTCAAGGCGCACCACGAGCAACCTATTAATCAACAGCTGCAAGATAGTGAAGCTGAGGTCAAAACCTTGACCACCCAGTTAGCCAGTGCCAAAAGTGAGCAGCAGCGTGTCGAAAAGCAATTAACTGCGGCGCAACAGGCCTATCAACAGGGCAAAAACGAATATCAACAACACCAAGATCAAGCGCGTCAACTGAGTGCCAAACAACAAGCGATGGCGGAGTTGCTCGCACAGCACCAAGAGCAACAAAGTCTATTGTTTCAACTCGAGGTGCAAAGCGGTTATGAAGCGATAATTGAGGCGGCACTGATGCAGTTACAGCATTTGCAGTTAACTGAGCAGCGCCAGGGGAGTTGGCTACAGCCCACCGAGCACCAGGTTAAAGCCGAGGCTGTCAGTGCGTTTATCCAGCAAGGCGAGTACCCGGACCTGCTTGACCGTATCGCCTATGTCGAAAATGGTGATATTACGCTGTTGGCAGATGACTATTGGTTTGCGGTGGTTGACAGCCAAGGGACTTTGCATGGTCGTCATTGGGCGCTCGAGAACGAGCAAGCACAACAAGGCATTTTAGCTAAACGTCAGCAACTGGCGCAACTTGATAGCCAGCTTGAGAGTGCACAGCGACAGCAACAACAAAGTGAGCAATATCTACAACAGTTGCATGAGGAGCGAGGGCAGTATACCCAGCAACTGGACAATAGTAAGAAGCAAGTGCATGAGCTTTCACGTAGCCATGCCAGCATGCAAACCCGTTTGGAATTATTGCGCGAGCAACAACAACAATGGCAACAGCAACAACAACGCCTCAGTGAAAAACAACAAGCGTTGATGACCCGAGACCGCGAGCTTCAAGATAAGCAGGCACTCACTGACGAGCAGTTTCAGCAGGCACAGGAGCTTTTGGAACAAACGCAGCAGTACAATGAGCAATTGCAGGGTCAGTACGAGCAGGGTCAACAGCATTTGCGCCAATGCGAGCAACAGTTGCGGGAGCATCAAACGCGAGTCGCAGATACGCGTCTTAGCGCAGAGCGTCAGCAAAGTGAGTTGTCCCTCAGTGAGAATAAGCTGACGCACATCGACAATGAATTAAGCCGCTTGGCGTTAACGGTGGAGCAGGCTCAGGAGCAGCAGCAAGCGCTGGAGCAGCCGCTTGAGCAAATGGCCGAGCAAATTGAAACCTTGTTGCAGGAAAAAGAGCGCCTGAGCGAGCAGCAGGTTGATTTGCGTCATCAGCTTGATACAGCACAGCAAAACTATGAGCAAAATAAGTCACGCTTAGCCCAAGGTGAGCAGCAGCGTGAGCAATTGCAAGAGCAGATTCAGCAGGCGCTATTGGCGGAGCAAACCCTGACACTGAAAGCGCAGCAGGCGCTAGCACCATTAGAAGAGCTCAAAGTCACGCTCAAAGAGGTGCTCGAAAGCCTTGATGACGATGCCGCAGTGGGTCGCTGGCAAGCGCAACTCACGCAAATTGATAAGCAGTTAGACACGCTTGGCGCTGTTAACCTGGCGGCGATTGATGAGTTTGCCAGTGCCAAGCAGCGCAAAGCTTACCTTGATGAGCAGCTACAAGATTTAACTGATGCCTTGGAGACCTTGGAGTCGGCGATTGCTAAAATTGACCGCCAGACCAAAGCGCAATTTAAAAGCACCTTTGATCAGATTAATGACGATCTCAAAGAGTTATTCCCTAAGGTCTTTGGCGGCGGCTCAGCCTATTTAGAATTAACCAGCGATGATTTGCTAGAAAGCGGGGTCGCTATCATGGCTCGTCCGCCAGGCAAGAAAAATTCAACGATCCATTTGCTAAGTGGTGGAGAAAAAGCGCTGACCGCATTATCATTGGTGTTTTCAATATTCAGGCTCAATCCAGCCCCGTTTTGTATGCTTGATGAGGTGGATGCACCTTTGGATGATGCCAATGTCGGTCGTTTTTGTCGTTTGGTCGAGGAAATGTCGCAAACAGTGCAGTTTATTTATATAAGTCATAACAAAATAGCCATGGAGATGGCAGGGCGTTTAACCGGCGTGACCATGGCTGAGCCGGGTGTGTCGCGTATGGTTGCGGTGGATATTGAGCAAGCAATGGAAATGGCTCAAGCCAGTTAAGTTAAACAAACACAGAATAAAGGTGAGGGGATGGCCGAAAATCTCAGATGGGTATTAATTTTAATCAGTGCAGTGGTCATTGGTGGTTTGCTAGTTCATGGCTTGTGGTCAGTACGCAAACGCTCTCAAGCAGTCGAGAACAAACCTGCTAAAGCTAAACCACAGCCAAAGGCAGAGCCCCATGAACCGCACAACACGCAAGACACGGTGAGTCGTTCTGAACCTGAGCCAGCATCAGTGCAGCATGACGAGCCCAGCTTTGGTGCTATCGACGATGAACCAAGCATTGGCGAAATTAACATTGATGACGAGCCTGCAACGGCGCATGAAGAAACTGAAGCGAATAGTGACAGCGAGCAGCCAGCAGAAGATTTTGTGATCATCCACGTGCATATGCCTGAAGGGCTGCAAATGCAAGGGGCTAAGTTATTACCCTTAGTGCTGACCTTAGGGTTTAAATATTCCGACGATGGCTTTTTTCACCGTCACGAGCAAGCCAGTGGTCAGGGCCCTGTGTTGTTCCGTATGGTTAACATGTACAACCCAGGCACTTTTGACGTCGACAATATGGAGCAGTTCAGCACTGCAGGCGTGAGCTTATTTATGACTTTGCCCAACGATGGCGAAGCCATGGCCACCTTTAATATGTTGCACAGCGCGGCGAAGAAAGTGGCAGATGAGTTTGGCGCTGAGTTATTAGATCATAACCGCCAGCCACTGAGTGTCAGCACCGTGCGTGAATACGTCGAAAAAGTACGTGAATACGCTTAATATCACATTCTGTAAGTAGTAGCAGCCACCCACTTGATGCGGTGGCTTTTTTATGAGGAACTTATGAGTAGCACGCCAGAGCAACGCATTGCACAATTGCGCCTTGAGATAGAAGAGCACAATTACAACTACTACGTATTGGATAACCCCAGCATTCCCGATGCCGAATATGATCGTTTGCTGCGCGAGTTACAGGCGCTCGAAAACGAACACCCACATTTGCTTAGCCCTGATTCTCCCAGCCAAAAGGTCGGCGGTACAGCACTGAGCAAGTTTGCTCAAGTCACCCACCAAGTGCCGATGTTATCCTTGGATAATGCCTTTGATGAGAGCGAATTCAACGCTTTTAATAAACGTATTCAAGACCGCTTGGCAGACACGCAAGCACTGGCGTTTTGCTGCGAGCCTAAATTAGATGGCTTGGCGGTGTCGATTTTGTACCGCGATGGTGTGTTAGTGCAAGCGGCAACGCGTGGCGACGGTCAAGTTGGTGAAAATATTACCGAGAATGTTAAAACCATTCGTAATATTCCCCTAAAGCTGCGGGGTGATTACCCACAAGAGTTAGAAGTACGCGGCGAAGTGTTTATGGATTTAGCCGGTTTTGCACGCCTTAACGAAGAGGCGGCAAAAAATGACGGTAAAGTGTTTGCCAATCCACGTAATGCCGCAGCGGGAAGTCTGCGTCAGTTAGACTCTAAAATTACTGCTAAGCGGCCATTGATGTTTTATGCCTACTCGATGGGGCAAATTACCGGGGCCGATTTGGCCGACGGCCACTATGAGCAGCTGCACCAATTAAAAGACTGGGGATTGCCGCTGTGCCCGGAGACCAAGCTTGTCAACGGCACAGAGCAAGCGATTGCTTACTATCAAGACATTTTAACCCGCCGAGGCGAGCTTAAATATGAAATTGATGGGGTGGTAATTAAAGTGAATAGCAAGGCTCATCAGCAACGTTTAGGCTTTGTCGCCCGAGCGCCGCGCTGGGCTATTGCCTATAAATTTCCGGCGCAAGAAGAGATCACCCAGTTACTGGATGTGGAATTCCAAGTGGGTCGTACTGGGGCAATTACCCCCGTAGCCCGCTTGCACCCAGTGTACGTAGGGGGGGTGACAGTATCCAACGCCACACTGCACAATGGTGATGAAATAGCCCGCTTAGGGGTAAAAGTTGGTGACACCGTAGTGGTGCGCCGAGCTGGTGATGTGATCCCTCAAATAACTCAAGTGGTGCTTGAGCGCCGCCCCGCAGATGCCAAGGAGATTGTCTTTCCGCAGCAGTGCCCAGTCTGTGATTCCCACGTTGAGCGCATTGAGGGCGAGGCTGTGGCGCGCTGCAGCGGTGGTTTGGTATGTGCTGCACAGCGTAAAGAGGCCATTAAACACTTTGCCTCACGCAAAGCCATGGATATCGATGGCCTCGGCGATAAAATTGTTGAGCAACTGGTGGAGCGCGAATTAATCCACACGCCAGCAGAGCTTTTTCAACTGCGTCAGGGTCATTTTGAGAGCCTTGAGCGTATGGGGCCCAAATCCGCAGCTAATCTAGTCAGTGCCCTTGAAGCGGCGAAAGAAACTACCTTGGCTAAGTTTATTTACGCGCTGGGGATCCGTGAAGTGGGAGAGGCCACCGCACAAAACTTGGCCATGTACTATCGCACCCTCGACGCGCTAATGCAGGCCGACGTCGAAAGCTTACAAGAGGTCAGCGATGTCGGTGAAGTGGTGGCTAAACACATAGTGAGTTTCTTTAGTGAGACGCTAAACCAGCAAGTGGTTGAGGAATTACTAAAGCAAGGGCTGCACTGGCCGGCCATTGAAGTAAAAGCCGATAACGAGCAACCACTCAATGGTCTAACCTATGTGATCACCGGTACCTTAAGCCAGCTAAGTCGCAATGACGCCAAAGCGAGATTACAAGCATTAGGGGCAAAGGTCGCGGGCAGCGTCTCGGCTAAAACTCATGCCTTAGTGGCTGGGGAAAAAGCGGGCTCGAAGCTAACCAAAGCGCAAGAATTGGGAGTGGATGTGCTCTCAGAAGAGGCGCTGCTCGAATTGCTAAGCGAACATGGCGGTTAATATGAGTGACTTCATTAACTGGCTAAAATCAGGCCTTTATCAACTGGGACAATGGCTATCGCCTTACCTTGGTGATATTGCTTTGGTATTTGTGGTGTGCATTATCGGCCTGTATGCCGCTGACGTGATCAAGGCGGTGAAGAAAGTAGTTGCTGCGAAGCACTTTATGCTGCGCACCTTGGTGTTTGTGCTGGTGAGTGCATTTGGCTTGGGAGCGCTTACGCTGTGGGTAAGTCCTCTGATCGCTAAATTATTGATGCTCTTTGGCAGCACTTATCTGCCACTGACGGTACTGGCGGCGTTTATATTGGTTGGTGTGTTAGCCGATAGGAAGTCGCAGCTGTGAATCGTTACGGCCCCGAGTATTGGGATAAGCACGGTGCTTATCGCACCCCTATAGGCTTTACTTTGTCCCTACTGGTGCTGCTTCGGGCTTATCTAATTTGGGCGTTTGCAGCGATTTCGCGACGCCCCGAGCTTGATTTAGTCGCCTTGGTATACCAACAAAAACGTGACTTCTTTATTGCCCTAGGGATTGGTGCCATTGCCTTAGTCCCTGCGGTGCTTTACTCATTGCGCCGACCTAGCTCGAGCCTGAAACTCAAACCTTTATGGCGGTTTATGCGTTGGCCGTTATTAGTGTGCGCGATATTGGATTTTACTTGGATCATGCTCCAAGCCGCTCAGCAGTATTATCAGTTCTCCCTTCATTTAGCCCTACAGGGAGTCATGGTTGCGTGGGTCATACTGTATTTATTGCGTAGTCGCTACCTCAAAGTCTTTTTCGCTGACTGGCCGGATGAACTGGAAAGCAAAAAAGACGGCGCAGATAAGCGCTAACCAGATGAAGGTCGTCGACGCCGCCCGAGCTGTGGATGTAATGCTTGCTAAATACACCTTATTGGCTCTCCCCGTGGTGGTGTTAATTATGGTTTTGACGTTATCTTGGCCTTGGTTAACACTGATCATCGGGGGTGGCTACTTGGTGGCGCTAAGCTCATGCCTTTATCGGCTCACGGCGCTTTTTAGAGCGCGCAACCCCATTAGCAATTTTATTCATCGTCAGCAGGGTCAACTCAGAGTGTGCTCACTCGCAGGGGTTTATGATCTCCATGGCCCGTGGCAGAGTATTCCCTTACATAATATCAGGCACATTAGGGTGTACGACCATCGTATGTGCATTGTCACTAGCAATAGCGAGTGTGAGCTGAGTTTAGTTGCTACGCATGACGCGCTAATGGCATACATGCGCGCTATTATGGCCGATACACAGGTCGATATTACATAGCTCTTGTGGCTAAGCAGTGGTCCTAAAAGCAGCCTCGCTGTGGCGTTAGCTTTGCTGTTATATCATCTTAAGGCATTATCAAATTTAAGGAGTGTTTATGCTTAACTGGCAAGACATCATGCGCATGAGTGAAAAAGGCAATCCCGAGCCTCCTTATCGTGTGGAAAAAAGCGATGAACAGTGGCGGCAGCAACTCAGTGACGAAGCGTTTTATGTGACTCGCCAAAAGGGCACTGAACGTCCATACAGTAGCGATTCATGCACGCTTTTTGAGCCAGGGCGCTACCTATGTGTGTGCTGCGATAACGTTTTATTTGCCGGTGATGAGAAATTCGACAGTGGCAGCGGTTGGCCTTCTTTTACGCAACCGGCACAAGCCAATGCTATCGCCTACATCAGTGATAGTAGCCATGGGATGCAGCGGATTGAAGCGGTGTGCAACGTGTGTGATGCGCATTTGGGGCATGTGTTCCCGGATGGCCCGCCACCGTCTCACCTGCGCTACTGTATTAACGCAGTGGCCATTTATAAAGGCGAGGATTAAAGAAGTAAGGGGCGAGAGAGCTCGCCCCGTGCAAAGGTTATTGTTGACTGGCTATCCAAGCATTAATGTCTTGCTCAACAATTGCCATGGGGCGAGCCCCAGGAGTGAGAATAACATCGTGAAACGCTTTTATGTCGAACTTGTCACCTAGTGCTTTACGCGCTTTATCACGCAGCTCGACCAGTTTGATCATACCTAGTTTGTAACCCAAGGCCTGACCTGGCCACGCAATATAGCGGTCAATGGCAGAGACAACATCACTCATAGCGGTGCCTGTGGCCTCGGCAAAATAATCGATGGCTTGCTGGCGTGTCCATTTTTTATAGTGCAGGCCGGTGTCTACCACCAAACGTGCAGCGCGGTACACTTCAGCCTGTAATCGTCCTAAGTCACCAAACGGGTCGTCCTGATACATCCCCATCTCATAAGCGACGAGCTCGGAGTAAAGCGCCCAGCCCTCGACATAGGCATTAAAGGAGGCATTTTGGCGCATCAGGCCAATATCTTGTTGCAACATATTCAATGCGATCTGGAAATGGTGTCCCGGTACAGCCTCATGGTATGTGAGTGTTTTCATGCCGAAACTGGGAACTGCTTTCATATCCTTGAGGTTAATAAAAAATACACCAGGGCGTGAACCATCCAGCGATGGGCCGTTATAATAGCCGCCTGCGGAGCCTGCCTCAACAGCGACAGGAATACGACGCACCTCTACTTTTTGTGGTGGTAAGGTGGAGAAATACTGCGGCGCTTTGGCGACAATGTTGCTTATCTCACCGCGTAAAAAGGTGAGTAGCTCGGCTCGCCCTGCATCGCTATCTTCATATAAAAAGCGAGGTTCGTTATTGAGTTGCTGCATGCGCTTGCCAACGCTGCCTTCACTGTAGCCGTTGGCTTTAAGGATTTCATCCATACGCTCGGTAATGCGCGCGACCTCATCAAGGCCTAGCTGGTGGATTTGCTCGGCAGTGAGCGTGGAGTCCCCTAAGTAAGTGATTTCATGCTGATAGAAGGCATCGCCATTTGGTTGCGCCCAAATACCGACATCTGTGGGCGCGTGCTCTTCAAGCGCCGCCATGTCTTTGCTTACACCCGCAAACCCAGGGTAAATCTCAGTGCGCACGAGTGTCTCGGCAGTGTTTATGTAATCCTGACGTTGGCGCTCATCAAGGCCGTCGATAGCACTTAGCTTGTTGGCGAATGAGGCAACAAGCGGATGCTCGCTGGGTTGCACAGCGGTAAAATTAGTTAAATAACCCAATGTGTTTGCAAACAAGGGTTTCGGTAATATGACTCCAAGTTTGGCGTCGGCTTTAAGCTTTTCTCTTACCTGTGCAATAACCTCGGCAAAACCACGTAGACGAGCAAGGTAATTGTCAGCATCTTCAATGTCTGAGACCTCATGCTGATCTTTTAGCAGGTTGGGTAAATCGATGAGCGGACCGGACAATTGGTTGACCACGTAAGGTAGGTGCCCGCCCCAGGTATCGATATAGCCCGCTGCAAAGTCTTCGTCACCAGCATAATAGCGAGCAATTACCTCATTGACGCGCAGGTGCAATAACTCATCCGCAGCCAGATCAGGGTGTTGCAGTGCTGCTAATTGCTCGCCAGCGCGGCGCATATCTTTTTGCAGTTGCTGCATACCGGCCACCGAATAATCAGGGAGCTGGCGGTTATAGTCACCATAACTTTGCTCTGGTAGCTTTAGCGATGTGGCTAGGGCGCTTTGATGGCTGATAAAGGTTTTGGTGTATTGCTCTACGGCATTATGAACTTGTTCAGCCGTTGGCGCTTGATTACGTTGCTGAGCTGGTTGCTCTGTTTTTGCGATGGTTTGGGGGGCTTCAGAGCAGCCTACTAAGGCCAAAGTGATGGCAAGAGCAAGGGGGTTGATTGGCTTCATTGTTGTCCGTGTTTTTTATTGTCGTTGGGTAGTGACTTAATATACACGCTTGGCATAGCAAAGCTAGCAAGGTGTGGGCAACAATCTCGGCGGTTAAGCGATATGTGAGTGCTTGTTAATATATTTCTGCTTTATCTTTTCAAAGCGCTCGCTCATCTCCGCATCCAAATCCGCCTGTTCCAGTAAGCTTACACACTTGTTGGCAAGTTGCTGGTTAAATGTCATGCCTTGGCGGGTGCTGCCTTCATACAAGCACTGCAATAAGTTTAGGGCAATACTGCGGTTTTTCGGCATCACCCGAAAAGCCTGAGTAAAAGCTTCCAGTGCCAATAGGTAATTGCCCTGTTTAAATTTCTCTACTGCATGGTTGTTCAACTCACGCGGCCCCATGCGTAAATCTCGGCGCTCACTTTGCTGTTGAATGACGCTTTTTAGTTGCAATTCAGAGCGTCTCTCAGGGTAGCGCTCACAATGATCGATAATCTTGTTAAATAACGCCTGTGCTTGCGTGTGAAAGCCTAGCTCATGGTATGCCTTGGCTTGATCAAGGGCACCATCAATAGAGCGGATAGGGGAGTCATCAATGACCAGCTGCTCGATAAGCATTTTGGCTTTGTGGTGTTCATCTTTTAAATAATGAAGCCGCGCGTTAAGAACATCCACCTGGGTTTGTTGCTGGGCATCAGGAAACTGCTTTTTTAGGTCATTAAGGTATTTGGTTGTTTGTCGCGTAACACGCGATATTTGCTCGCCTTGATCGGTTGTCAGAGCATAATCAATACCTGCTCGAGCGGCATTAAGGTAGACCTCTGGATTATCGTGTACTGAGTGGCGAGCAAACTTAGCAATATCACGTTTAGCTAGGTAGGTTTGTTCATAATCATGATTGATCTGCGCTACCTGCGACAGACTCTCTTGACGCTCTAGGTTACGCGGAGCCATAGTGGTAGCCGCGCTTAAGTACTCTTGGGCCTGCTCGAATTGATTCAATTTTATCTCTAACTGTCCTAATAAGTCATAAGCAACAAGACGGGTTTCAGTACGCTCTAGCAGGGTTTTGAGCATGCGGTGGGCGAGGTTATGCTCGTTATTTCCAATAAGCGCTTCAACTAAGCCAATGCGCGCCCAGGTAAATTTTTGAATATCCAATACAGATTTAAAGAAGGTTTTTGCCTGCTCATATTGCTGCTGCAGTAGCAGAGCATCCCCTTTAAGGCGCAGTAGCACTGCCGCATAACCTTGTTGGCTGGCAAGTTTAGTATCGATCATCTTTACCGCTTTGGAGTAATTCTCATCATCCATGAGCTGGAAAATATCCTTGAGTGCGCGTTTGCGTTTCACTACGCGCTCGATACGGCTTTTCAGTTCCAGGGTATTGAAGGGTTTTACTAAAAAGTCATCGGGATGTAGCTCAAGCACACTGTGTACTAATGCCCCCGAGGTTTCTGCAGAAATAAAAATAAAGCCTGTGGCGCCTTTGATCAGCTTATTTACCTTGAGCTCTTCATATAATTGATAGCCATCTTGGTGTTTGCTTAAGTTAAACGCACAGATGATCAAGTCGAAAGCGTCTTCTTTACATAATGTCTTGGCGACAACGGCATTTTCAGCAAAGCGTAAGCGTCTGTAGCCCAAACGCTCTAAAGATTGCTTCATATAGCTAAGTGCTAATGGCTGCTCTTCAATGATTAATATATGCGCTGAGCTGGAAACTTGCTGGGCCATACCGCTACTAGGGAGATGTTATTTAAACCGACTATATAAACTAGTCTAGCTGCTGACAAGTAAATCGCGAATAAAGCCAGAAAATGCTGGTGAAGAGAGTAAAAGCTGTGCAGTCATGGTTAATGTGCAGGCGTTGGATAATGCGAAGGTGGCATGTTGAGCACTCAAGGTTTTATATAAACAGGCGCCGATATGGGGCTTTACTGAGGTTGAGCCAAAGGTTCTCGCCTTAGAGTAGGGTATGAGTGCGATGCTGAGCATCGAAGGTTATATATCTAGTGAGTGTCTATATGGTGGGTTGTACTGGACTTGAGCCAGTGATTGTTGCCTTGGAATAGGGACTGAGTGCGATGCTGAGCATCGAAGGTTTTATATCCAGTGAGTGTCTATATGGTGGGTTGTACTGGACTTGAACCAGTGAGTGTTGCCTTGGAATAGGGACTGAGTGCGATGCTGAGCATCGAAGGTTATATATCTAGTGAGTGTCTATATGGTGGGTTGTACTGGACTTGAACCAGTGACCCTCGCCTTGTAAGGGCGATGCTCTCCCAACTGAGCTAACAACCCATATAGAGTAGTGCGGATAAAGCACGGTAGAATGGTGGGTTGTACTGGACTTGAACCAGTGACCCTCGCCTTGTAA
>NZ_BCAI01000025.1:0-19054 GCF_001293805.1 Pseudoalteromonas sp. SW0106-04
TGTAGGCAAGGCTTCAGCCTTGCAGCATCTAGTCAGGGTAAACCCTGACCTACAACACAACCAAACACCTGTCACCATATCTGTAGGCCAGGCTTCAGCCTTGCGTCATCTAGTCAGGATGAATCCCGACCCACAACACAACCAAACAACTAAAAAACCAAACCTGTAGGCAAGGCTTCAGCCTTGCATCATCTATTCAGGGTAAACCCTGACCTACAACACAGTAACCTAGGCTGAGTAAACCACGGCCTACAATACTAGGCTTTTAAAAACATGATTAGCGGATGCTAAATGGCTATATATTTTTGGTCTTTTTCGAGTGGAATTGTTAGGCTAGAGAACAGATTTTGAATTTATTAGGGCTGACTTTTGACCCTTCCGTTACTTGCTTACTTATTGATCTTTGCGCTGTTTGGTGTAGCTGCAACGTATTTCGTCAAATTCCTTTACTTTCATTGGTATAAGAATGAGATAAAGCCCAAATTTATTATTCGGGCTTTGCTTTGTATTGCCGCCGTTACTGTATTGTCGCTGGTGTTGAGCGCCTTCGGTTATTAATACGTTTCTTGACTGGTATTGCTCTGTACTGCGACACACTGCTTTGATTTGCATTGTGCTGCGGGTCGCGTAAGTTGCTGACAGATACTCACCATGCCTTTTTCAGCATTTAGTTGGCTTTCCTGAGCAGCCAAACTGTTTGCTAACGCAGATACTTGCTGCGGATCTGCTGATTTACTTGAATATACAAGATATTGGCTTGGGCCGCCGCAAGCACGGCTACCCACTGCAACCACTTTACATTGGCTGGCGCTGTCACAAAATTTGTCCTGCGTCAGTGCTTCTAAACGTTGATAATCAGCTTTGATGGATTGTTCCGTGGCACTAATGGCGCGCTCTTCGTTAATCGGTTGGCTAAGTTGTTCGCTGTCGATTCGCTTATCTTTTCCTAGGTTATCTGTTGTTGACTCAGAGCTGGCTCGTTCTACGGATGTCTTTACTTCAGCGGTCGTGTTTTGTGGCTCATTATTTTGACATGCAGTGAGGGAGAGCAGTGCAAGGGGAATAATTAAGTGGCGCATAATATTTATAATTGTTGATGAGTATAGTGACCATAATACAAACATTGCGCTAATGCGCAAATGCAGATGTTATGGTCACCTAGCTCAGGCTACCTATTTTTGAATGCCCCCTAGAGTAAGCCCTTTAGGATCGAGTAACTTCTCTAGCTCTTTATAAGGAATGTCGGTTTGTGCTGCAGCCACATCGAGAATAGCTTTATTCTCTTTGTAAGCTTGCTTGGCAATAGCGGCCGCTTTCTCATATCCAATAATGGGGTTAAGCGCCGTTACCAGAATGGGGTTCTTTGCTAAAGAACGCTGTAAGTTATCCTCTCTGACGACGAAGCTGGCAATTGCCTTGTCGGCCAAAGCATAGCTGGTATTGGTCAGTAACTCGATACTCTGCAATACGTTATAGGCGATAACCGGCAACATTACGTTTAGTTCAAAGTTACCAGCCTGACCTGCTACGGTAATAGTACTGTCATTACCTATGACCTGCGCCGAAACCATGGCTGTGGCCTCAGGGATCACCGGGTTCACTTTGCCAGGCATAATGGATGAACCAGGTTGCAGTGCTTCGAGCTCTATTTCACCAATCCCACCTAAAGGTCCAGAGTTCATCCACCGTAAGTCGTTAGCGATTTTCATAAACGCGACCGCAGCAGTCTTTAGTTGCCCGGATACCGCAACCACCGAATCTTGAGTTGCGATGTGGTAGAACAGGTTTTCTGCCCCTTGAAAGTGACTATCGGTTTGAGCAGCGAGCTGTTTAGCGAAACGTGCCGAAAATTCAGGATCAGCATTGATACCTGTGCCTACAGCAGTGCCGCCTTGGGCAAGTTGATGTAAGTGCTCAGCGCTAGCGCTGATTTGTTGCTTCGCCTTAACGACTTGTTCGCGCCAAGCCGACATGCTTTGAGCGAAGGTAACAGGCATGGCATCCATTAGGTGAGTGCGGCCGGTTTTAACGTGACTGCCCACTTGCTCTATCTTAGCTTCTATCACACTAATGAGGTGTTCCAGTGCCGGGAGCAGCTCTTTCTCTATCGCCAGCGCACTACTTACGTGAATTGCTGTTGGGATCACATCATTGGAGCTTTGCCCCATATTTACATGATCATTGGGGTGTACATTATCACCCAATAACTGACTTGCACGTGTAGCAATGACCTCATTAGCGTTCATATTGGTACTGGTTCCTGAACCAGTTTGAAATACATCCACAGGAAAGTGCTCAAGGTGCTCACCAGCAATAATTTCGCGACAGGCGTTATCTATTGCACCACCCACATTGGCATCAAGATGCCCCAGCTCGGTATTAACGGTGGCGGCTGCGCGTTTTATCTGTGCCAATGCCTGAATAAAGCGTGCTGGCATACGCATGGCACTGATGTGAAAGTTGTTCACAGCGCGTTGGGTTTGTGCCTGATATAAGGCATCTGCTGGGACCTGTAGCTCACCCATGCTGTCCTTTTCATGTCGGTACTCTGTGCTCATAATGTGCTCCTTAATAGGGGTTGAACTCATGACAGAGGACGCGAGCTTCTTGGCTAAGTGCTCTGTACTTATGCATACCCTGTTGCTGGCGATAAAAACGCTGAAGGGCAAGCTGTGGTTTGTGCAGCTGACAAAGGCTTTGTTTTCTTACTTGCTGTTCCAACAAAGGGTCACAGATGATATTAACCAATTGGTAAAACGTGCGACGTAAATAAAGCTCTTGTAATAAATACATCTGTCGAGCGCCATAGTAGCGAGCCCAATGCAAACCCGTCTCAATAAACTGTGCAACTAAGTTGGGTGCTTGGCCTCGCTGACACCGCGATAGACGGCGTAGTTGAGCTCCAAGAAATTCAAGCGAAATCTGTGGCACGGTGCAAATCCCTTCAGCTGAATTGATAATAATTATCATTACAGCTGAAAGGGGAAGATGCAAGTGGTTTTGTGATTAATCCAAATAGGCTTTTAACATCCAAACAAGCTTCTCTTGTTCTTTAATGTAATCGCTCATTAACGCGGCTGTACCTTCGTCTTGGTTATCGCCGGCATCACTGAGCACCTTACGCTGCATTTTTATTAGTGTTGAGTAGCCATCGACTAGTGATTGTACGGCTTGGCCGCCGTCGCTGACATTTTTCACTTCGTTAATTTGGCTTAATTCGATAAAGTCCGAAAATGCGTGTAGGGGCTCACCGCCCAAGGTAAGAATACGCTCAGCTATTTCATCTACTTTTTCCAACAGCAAATTATAAATTTCCTCAAACTTCACGTGCAGCTCGAAGAAATCACGACCTTTGATGTTCCAATGGAAGCCACGGGCATTCATATACTGAATTTGATAGCAACTTAATAGCCGATTGAGTGATTCAATTACGTTTTGAGTTTCTTCACTATCTAATCCAATGGCATTGATTTGCGACATAGCTGTCTCCTTTGCATGGTTGTTTGCTGATAATCAGTATGGCCTAAAGGCACCTGATAACAAGCAGATAAATTCGATGCCTGACATCACTTTTAGCGATAACAACACCGACCCTATAATCATACTTGGGCATGATGTATGCCAAAAACAAGGCCGAGGAGATGAATTTTTGATCTAACGCAACAACTCGATACCGATGATTTATTGCCCAGTGAAAACTTGATTTAGCGCAAGGTTACTTTCCTTGTGCAGGCCATACTGAAACCATCAACGATGAGGAGATAGGGCAATGACAAAAGCAAAAAAAGCAGAAATCACAGTATGTATTATCGCCGTACTAACCTTTGTAATCGGTCTTGTTGGTCATTTAGCTGGAGCCAGTTATGCCAACTCTGATGCGTTTGGCATTATTGCTGCGCCAATCCCATTGATAGTCGGTGTTATTGCGGTAATTGCGTATAAAATCGCAGCGGCTGCTGAGGATTAAGTCTTTAGCTGCACTAAGATATAATCGACTACCTTACGCGAGTAAATGAGGCTGGTGTGGCTAAGATGAAAAACTTTATGCTGCGCCATACCTGAGACGCGGGTTTCATCAACCATCACCGTACCATCTGACGGCTTGCCCTGCTCAAATAATGGCAGTAGGCCAAAGGGCAAGTCTCCGGCGATACTGTATAGTTGGGCTGAGAAGGGCCAATCTTGGCTTTCACTCACGAGGTACTCAAGGCTATTCTTTAACAGTGCTTGCATGCCTCGGTCCTGCATATGGCGGGCTATTTGTGCCCCTTTGTGTGGGGTGCCAAGGGTAAAGACCTTTTTTACTTGGTCCGTCTGTGGAAACTCCTGACTGAGGTATTGCCGTGCAATAAGGCCGCCCAAGGAGTGACAAACAAAAGCGCACTGGTCATCGGCGATGAAGTCATTAATTTGCGCAAAGATTTTATCGGTATCTGGGTTCAGGGTGTTGTATGACACATTTAAAATGCCATACCCCTGCTTTTTAAGACGTGCGCAAAGAGGGCGCATTACGAAGCCAGACATATACAATCCGTGTAATACAACTACCTTAGTGATCATAGTGACTCCGTTGATAACAATGGCGTTAGTATTTAGCCTTGTCCTTGCAACAAGGTCAAGGGGATTTGTAAGCTGGTGTCGCTATCACTTACCCACACTTCATTATCTTCGATGGTAATCGTTAAATCTAAGCTTCGGGAGGCCATTGCTGCCAGCTTCTGGGTATCTTCATAAGCAAGGCTGACGATACGTAGGTTATCAAATCCAGCGAGCTTCGCTTGGTGTTTCTGCCACCAAGCTTGCTGGCTCCCTTCACCGTAGGCATAAAGTAATACTTGCTGTGCTCGGCTACAGGCCTTCTTTAGGCGCTTGTCATCAGCAAGACCAAGTTCTACCCATAAGTGAATACTGTCATCGTCGTTTATCCACCACAGCTCGGGCTCATCATCGGCACATAAGCCTTTGGTGAAAACTAAATTATCATTAGCATTTAAGGCAAAGGCAAGCACTCTGATCATCATCCGTTGGTCGGTTTCTGATGGGTGCTGCGCGAGGGTAAAAGAGTATTGCTGGTAATGATGGCGGTTTAAATCACTAATGTTCAATCGTACCTTGATGATCGTTGCTTTTAGGGCCATGCCTGTTCCATAAGAGAGAAGAAAAGCGGGCAGTATACACATTAACGGGTGATCTTGGCGTGTCTCGAAGGTAAAATAATTATTCATCACTTAGGGGAGAGAAAACATGGCAATCCAGTGGTTCCCAGGCCATATGAATAAAGCGCGTAACGAAATTAAAGAGATCATGCCACAAATGGATGTCATCATTGAGGTATTGGACGCGCGCATTCCCTACAGCAGTGAGAACCCTATGGTTGGCGCGTTGCGCGGTGATAAGCCAGTCATTAAGATCCTAAATAAGGCTGACTTAGCCGACCCGCAGATGACCACCCAATGGATGGACTACCTTGAGCGTGAAAATGGTGTCAAAGCCATGCCGCTCGCGAACGATAAAGCGGGCCATACTGGCAAAGTCATTGAACTGTGTAAAAAGCTTGTGCCGCACAAAGTAGGTGCCGATAAACAGATTAAAGCCATGATTATGGGGATCCCTAACGTTGGTAAGTCAACGCTTATCAATACGCTTGCGGGGCGCATCGTTGCTAAAACCGGCAATGAACCTGCGGTCACCAAAGCGCAACAGCGGATAAAAATAGACGAAGGGATCATGCTTTACGACACCCCTGGGATGTTATGGCCTAAGGTTGAAAACGAGAACTCCGGCTATCGTTTAGCGGCAACAGGCGCTATTCGTGACACCGCTATTGATTATGAAGAGGTTGCCAGCTACACCTGTGAGTATTTGCTGCAAGCGTACCCGGCATTATTGAGCCAGCGCTATAAAGTGTCACCACTGCCAGAGCATGACTATGACTTTATGCTTGCAGCGGGCAAAAATCGCGGCTGTCTGCGTGGTGGTAATCAGGTTGATCTTCATAAGTTCGCTGAAATTCTCATTAACGAGTTACGTGATGCGGTGATTGGACGTATTACCATGGAAACTCCGCAGATGCGTGAGCGAGAGGAACAGATGGTTGCCGAATTGCGCGCGGCAGCAGAGGCTAAAAAGGCCGCTAAGGAAGAAGAAAAACGGCAGCGACGTGCAAGAGCACGGAAAAACCGCCGCTGATATCACGACAAATTTTAGACATAAAAAAAGCCCGAAATAGATTAATTGCTGATAAACGATTAACAGCTCAGTAATTCTTTGGTGTTACAAGTGTTGATTCGACATAATCTTAATGCTACGTTTTTAATCTTGTAATTACTAAATCAAATATAGGGAAATAAAGTGATTAAGAAGTTAGTCGCGCTTGCCGCTGTAATAACTCTAATTAATGGCTGTTCAACTGTTACTAATGAACCGGTTAAAATAGATCCCTTTGAATATAATATGGAGGCCAGTAAGAATGAAATTTACTTTGCTTCCGTTGATTGTGTATTGGAAAACATTTCAGCTCCGGCTACTAGCGGTCAGTTCTTTGATTATCAAGATAAAGAGTCAGGACGGTTGGCAGTTGCTTTTGAAACGAGTTATGTTTTAGCCTTTAGCTCGATCCCGCTGAAAACGACTATGTCTATCAGAGCAAAAGAAAATAATTTAACGATAAGATTTAGCTCTCTGCAGCAATACTTCAAGGAGATAGGTTGGACCTCTGTTAACAAGAATAAGGATGGAAGTAAATCTGAGCCTGAGTTAATCGTGGAGAAAAAGGCTGCTGAACTTTTTTCTTGTATTAGTAATAGAGCCTAAAATTCAGGGCTGCTTTACGTGGTTGTTACCAAAACTATTATCAATTTTAGACATAAAAAAAGCCCTTTCGGGCTTTTTTGTTTTCATATCTACCGTCACCGATATGAGCAATGTAGCAAGTAAAATAGTAGGGTGGTTGGCGGCCTAACAGTTCAAGGGGCGTTGAGGAGTGCAGCCACCAACCAAAGCGCATTACGTGCGCAACACGTGTTTCAGGGTCGAGAAACAAAGTTGTCCGCAACAAAACGTTTAATGACATCACTGCTTTCGAATGCGTTCCCGTTTTGTTGATATTGATTATCAATAAGATTTACCTTTGTGTCAACGCTTTTTGCAAATAATTCTCATTAATATCTGTGTTTTTCTATAACAATCTGAAATTATTAAAATTTATTTTTCTTCTTTTTATTGGAATGGTTCTTGAGTAAGCATTAAGGACAGTAACGATAGAAGGAGCCATGTTATGGGTTTAAAAATTCCCACCTCTGTATCCAGTGAACAAGAGCAAGATATTGAAATTATTGATCAATTAATTGAGTCTTTAGAAAATGAGCGAGTCCTAATTCAAGATGTGCAAAAGCACGCTGAAGACGAATCTTTGCAAGCACGCATGAAAGTCTTACATGATCATAAGCGTTATTTGCAAACCGAGTTAGCAAAAGCGGTAGGGCAACAGCAGCAACTCGACGAAGTCGACACCAGTTTATTAGGAGATTTGAAGGAGTGGCAGGCAAAGCTTGAGTCCGTAGTGGGTGACAGTGTGCAAGCTTTCCTCGAAGAGTTGAATTCACAGCAACACAAAACCTTAGTGCAGTGTCGTAATGCCGCGCAGGTGATGAATGATAGTCAGGGAGCCCAAGAGGTTGAGACCGTGATTGCCCAATTGGAAACTCATGAGCAGTACCTCAAGCGTTTTCTGAATGCGTAGTCTATGGTTAATGAAAACAACAAAAGGATGTAATTTATGAGCGAGAATTACCCCCAGGGACACTTTTGCTGGACCGAATTGTGTTCATCCGACTGGCAAGGTGGGAAAACATTTTATAGTGATTTGTTTACTTGGTCGGCTGAGGATCAGCCTATCGGCAATGGGCTTTACTATACCATGCTGAAAAAGCCACAAGGGGATGTGGCTGCGATGTATCAAATGCCCGCCGATCAACATGCTCAGGGTGTTCCCAGTTATTGGTTGAGCTATATTGCCGTTGATGATGTAGACGCGATGGCAGACAAAGCAAAGTCGCTGGGGGCAACCATAGTACACGGTCCACATGATGTGCCCGAGGCAGGTCGCATGGTGTTGTTGTGCGACCCTGTGGGCGCCATGGTGGCGCTATGGCAGGGCCAGGGGCACAAAGGTGCCAGTGTGCAAAATGAGGTTGATACGCCGTGCTGGTTTGAGTTAGCGACCCGCGATATTGAATCTAGTGCTAGTTTTTACAGTGAGCTGTTGGGCTGGCGCGCCGAACTAAAAGCCATGGAAGGGATGGATTACACCCTGTTTAAAGCGGGTGACACTATGGTCGGTGGTATGGTGGCCATGGATGAGCAGTGGCCTGATGATATTCCTCCACATTGGATGATCTACTTCAGTGTCAACGATTGTGATGCACAAGCAGAGCAAGCTAAAAAACTTGGTGGCGAAGTCTGTGTGCAGCCCATGGATGTACCTGAAGTAGGCCGTTTTTGCGTCCTCACAGATCCACAAGGAGCAGTCTTTTCAATCATAAACCTTAATCAATAACTTGGGTTTTATTGATTCACCCCCACCCTAAACTCATCAACTTAAAAGAGGATGAGTGATTATGAGCCAACATGTGGTGATCACCGGTGCTAATCGGGGCATCGGTTTACAGCTAGCGAAAATTTATAAAACTGCTGGAGCTAAGGTTATTGCCGTGGTTAGGCGTAGCAGCGATGAGCTTGATGAGCTAGGTGTTGATGTGCGCACCGGGTTTGATGTAAGCCACGCTGACGATGTGGCTCGCTTGCGCACTGAGCTTAAAGACGAGCACATCGATTTATTGATTAATAATGCCGGTGTGTTTCGTAACGAAACCCTGGCAGAGATGAACTTTGACACTATCAATGAACAGCTCTCGGTCAATGCAGTGGCTCCTGTGCGTGTGACTCATGCATTGCGTGATAACTTTAGCAAAGGCGCGAAAGTGGCGATGATCACCTCACGTATGGGCTCTATTGCCGACAATGGTTCTGGAGGCTATATAGGCTACCGTATGTCCAAGGCCGCGTTAAATGCAGCCTCAGTGAGCTTGGCTCATGAACTTAAAGCACAAGATGTGGCGGTGGGGTTAATTCACCCCGGATTCGTGCAAACCGAAATGGTCGGTTACGCTGGCGATATAGGCCCAGATGTTGCAGCACAGCGGATCAGTGAGCGTATTGACGAGCTAAACTTAAATAACAGCGGCGGCTTTTGGCATGCTAACGGTGAAACCTTACCGTGGTAAGCTAGCAATCGATACCATCTATCTCTAAGCAGGCAGCAAGCGTGTAGAGCAGCGTTTGCTCCGCCTCGTTAATGTGTGCATCGTGCTCTACGCATACACGACAAGCCTCCAGTAACTGTTGCCGTTTGACCACAGGGAGGCCTTTTATGACTCGCAGGGCGCGCTGCAATCGTGTCAGCTGGCATCGCGCTTCATGCTCTAAGCTAAGCGGTATCTGTAGATGCTGCGCCGCTGCAGCAAGCGCCAGGCGTTGTTGCTCTGGGTTAGCATGGCCATAGCTTGCCAAAGCGCCAAGAAGCTGCTCACAAGCTGCAACAATCACTGTTTTATTCATAACCGGCAACGCACCAACGGTTTTATCAACAAGAGCATGAGCACTGAGCTGCTGAAAAGACCAAGGAACAAGCTCCCAGTCCTCACACAGCGCAGCGAGCTCTTTTAGCTGGGCAAGAAATTGGCTGCGTTGCGCTTTGGGCAAACAGCGAATTGCACCAATGGCAACCTCAAGCAGGCGAAATTGAGGTTCAGTGCTGAGCTTCGTTAATGCAAGCTCAGCCCTATCCAGCTTATACATATCCACATAAGGAAGCGCGGCGATAAACGTTAGTTGTGCTTGGCGATTCGGCCAGTGTTGATGAAGACACAGTAACATAACTAACCATCGCGCATCGCTGGGCTCATGAGCTAAATAACTTAGAGAGTCCTCTATCCCCATGAGCTTTTCTCGAAAGTCGCCATACACTACTTGTGGCTGCGGGTTGCGCCCTTGGCTAGCACTAAAAGCCATGGTATTTGCTTGGCTTGGCGCCGTGCGTGGACGCTCTTTTAATTGTCCGTGCCAATGTGGATCAAGCCTGCGAATACGTTTCCTTAGCGGCGGGTGAGTGCTTAACCAGGTTAACCACGGGCTCAATGCATCACTAAAAAAATAATGACTGAATAGGTGCGCATTATTTTGCCTTAAGGTGTTTTTGCGAGGATTTTCGGCAATAGCCAGTAAAGCCCCGGCCAGTGCTTGTGGGTTACGGGTAAACTGCGCTGCACCAGCGTCAGCAAGATATTCCCGCTGGCGACATACCAGCGCTTTGATAATGTCGCCAAGTTGTGTCCCCAGCCATCCAAACAGTGTCAGAATAACGCCGATCACTGTGGTAAACCCTGCGCCATCAGTGCGTTGCGCGTTGTGGCGACGAGACGCATTCATGGCGCTATAAATTAAGTTTTCACCGGCTTGGCCTATAAAGGTGATGCCATAAAGTAAGGCAGACATACGCACATTAAGGCGTACATCACCATTGACTATGTGGCTGAATTCATGGGCGACGACCGCTTGTAGTTGTGCTCGGCTGAGCTGCTCGAGCGCGCCTTGAGTGATGGCAATGACACTATCGCGACGATGATAGCCCGCTGCAAACGCATTAATACTGGGCTGGTTGGCAAGTAAATAGGTGCTCGGAACGGGCATCCTGGCGGCAATAGCGACCTCTTCAACAACATTCAGTAGCACCCGCTGTTGTTCATGGTAGGTGTTGGTTTGCACCAGCTGCCCCCCTAGTTGCTCAGCAATAACACTGCCACCACGGCGCAATTGCCAGTACTTATAAAGTATGGCTGTACTGATAATTGCAGTGATGGAAAGGGTGAGCCCTAGGTGGATTGAAGCGTCAGTTCCATGCGCGATACCATAATTAAACAGGGTGTATGGGTCAGTTGAAAAAATGCTCATCAGCCATAAAAATGGCCAATGTGCGAGGGCGATGAGAGCACCCACAGCGAGCACAAATAATACCAGCAGTAGCCAAGTCTTACGCCTTGCTTGGCGCTGCTGAGAAAAGAAACCGCTCACGGCTACTTAAATGACACGCTAGGGGCTTGGCGTTGTCTTTGTGGGTCATTCAGTTCTAGCAGTTTGGCATCTTGGTTATGACCCGTCATGTTGGCAATCAACACCGGCGGGAAGCTTTGTCGGTAACTGTTATAGGCAAGCACTGAGTCATTGTATGCTTGGCGTGCGAAAGCGATACGGTTTTCGGTGCTTGATAACTCTTCACTTAGATTGGCCATTGTCGCGTCGGCCTTCAATTCGGGGTAGTCTTCTATGCTCACTTGTAAGGCGCCTAGGGCACTGCTCAAGGCTCCCTCTGTTTGCGCTAAATGGGCAAGTTTAGCCGAAGATAATTCACCACCCGAGAGGCTTTGTAGAGCACTTACAGCTTGATTTCTTGCTTGGGTAACCGCTTTTAAGGTCTCACTTTCATGGTCTAAATAAGCCTGAGCGGTGGCGACTAAGTTAGGCACAAGATCATGGCGGCGATGCAGCTGCACATCTATTTGCGCAAAGGCATTTTGGTATTCGTTTTTATAGCGTACCAGCGAGTTGTAAATCACTATGGCAATGACGACTACCACTGCCGTGATGACTAAAAATAGTTCCATAATAAAGATCTCGCGCAAAAAATTGGGTTAACTATACCTGAATTGTGCACAAAATCAGCCAACATGTAGACATTTTTTGCTATCATGAAAACTGTTTTAGTCTTACCTTATTGGGGCTTGCCATGGAGTTATCGCAAGGCGCTGTACTCAGCCTACCGCTTTTTCAATTCAACGATGAATTACCAAATCGTGATTTAGACCACCCAGATTTATACTTAGAAGTGGTTCTTGACGAGCAGTTACTTGCTCACCTGTGCCAAAACCCAGCGCAAGATCAGAGCGTCAGCTTACAATTGGCCGATTATCAATTGTTGGCGCATACCGAGTCTGTTCCAAGTGAATCCCACAGTGCCATGTTAATGCTCACTCATGGGCCACTTTTAGCAGCCACTTTAGAGCGCGATAATGGCGTTAGTTACGTATCACCCCAACTGGAAATGATGCCGACCTTTGATCTAGGGGATGATGATGAATAAACTGACGTGGGGTTTGCTGTTGCTGCTATGTACGGGCTGCGCCGTATTAGGTGCGCAGAAGTATGATAGCCTCTTTGGCCCTGAGCAGGTTCAAAACCGCAGTAACGATGTAAGTCCTGCGCAAAGCGACTTTTTTACCGAGCAAGTCAAACCCGTGATAGATAACCGCTGTGTCGTCTGCCACGGGTGCTATGATGCGCCTTGTCAGTTGAAAATGTCATCTCCTGAGGGTATTGAACGTGGTACCTCTACCGACTTGGTCTATGATGGCACCCGGCTACTTGCGAGTAAGCCTAGCCGCTTATTCGTTGATGCCCACACCACGCAACAGTGGCGTGAGCGCGGCTTCTCACCGGTGCTTAACGAGCGCGAGCAAAGCGCCCATGCTAATTTAGTGGGCAGCGTGATGTATCAAGCTCTGGCATTGAAACAGCAGCACCCGCTGCCAGATCAAGCCATACTGGGTGAGGAATTTGACTTTGCTCTGGATAGAGACCAAACCTGTCCCACTATTGGCGAGTTTCAACAATACGCTCAAGATAAACCTCATGCGGGCATGCCCTATGGTTTGCCAGCACTGACCAGTAAAGAAATGTCGGTGCTCACACAGTGGTTGCAAGATGGCGCGAAAATGCCCGAGCACGCACCTATTAGCGCTGAGCTGCAAACTGAAGTGAACAAGTGGGAACGTTTTCTTAATCAAGATGATAACAAACACCGCTTAAGCGCCCGTTATATTTATGAGCACTGGTACCTGGCCAATATTTATTTTGATCAAATCAGCACCTCGGAGTTTTTCACCTTAGTTCGTTCGCGCACGCCTCCCGGTGAAGCCATCGATGTTATTGCCACTCGCCGCCCTTATGAAGACCCTAAGGTAGCGCGCGTTTATTATCGCCTGCTGCCTCGAAAAAGTACCGTACTGGCCAAAACCAATATTCCACTGGCGTTGAATAATGACAAACTAGCTCGCTTGCGATCACAATTTATTGCGCCGGAATATGCCGTGCCGTCCCTGCCAGGGTATGACATAAAAGTCGCTTCAAACCCGTTTAAAGTCTTTGCAGCTATTCCCGTAGGCTCTCGATATCAATTTATGCTCGATGAGGCTGAGCTTATTATTCGTGGTTTTATTCAAGGGCCAGTTTGTCGAGGTCAGATTGCGTTGAATGTGATTAATGACCAGTTTTGGGTCGCCTTTGTTGACCCTAAATTCGTGAGTCAGCCTAAGATTGATGAATTCTTAATGCGCCACGATGATATGCTCGATATGCCTGCCCAGGAAGATTCGAACGCTTTGCCTATTTCTAGCTGGGTCAAATACGCCGCGAAACAAAGTACATATTTGGAGGCCAAGTCAAAGCTTGCCAATGAAGTTTTTGCCAATGGCCAACACCTCACCGAAAACCTTATTTGGCAAGGAGAAGGGCATAATGACAACGCCGCATTAACGATTTTCCGGCACTTCAACTCGGCAACGGTTGTCAAAGGCTGGGTCGGCGAGCAACCCAAAACCGCTTGGATTTTAGATTACTCATTATTTGAACGAATTCATTATCTGCTGGTGGCCGGGTTTGATGTATACGGCAATGTTGGTCATCAACTGATCACTCGTCTGTACATGGACTTCCTGCGCATGGAAGGCGAAGATAACTTTCTTGCCTTGCTACCTAAAGAGCAGCGCAAGGCACTACGGGCTCATTGGTATAGAAAATCACCCACCAGTCTTGTCGAGTTTATGAAAGACACCAATGTGCGCTTTGAGCAACCGACAGGCATTGATTACAAAACGTCACAGCCACAACAAGAGCTTTACCAGCGCTTAGCCACAAAGCTCTCGGCGGTATTAAGTCAGCGTTATGATTATCAAAAAGTACCAAATGTGCTGCGCCAACTGAATGCCATGCCGAGTACGGCGGTGAACTTATTACCACAAGTGAGCTATATCTTGGTGGCCAATGGTGAGGATGATTATCAGGCTTATACTTTGCTGCATCACAATGCCCACTACAACATCAGCAGCTTATTAGACGAGGAAGATCAGCGCGCCTATGACGAAGATAAAGCACTCGTCATCCCTGGCTTTATTGGCGATTACCCTGAAGCGCTGTGGTTGTTACAACCACAGCAGCTGGAAGATTTTGCTGCGCATATGCAGAAAATGACCAGCGAGGCTGATTACCGTACCTTAAAAAGTCGTTTTGCTGTGCGTCGCACTGACCCGCAATTTTGGCGCTTTAGCGATATTTTGCACCAGCAGGTGAAAAAATATCGGGGAATAGAGTATGGCTTATTAGATTATAACCGACTCGAGAATCGTTAAGCTGGTTAGGGCTAATTGTTTGTTAAATATAGATAAATAATTAGCTTCTAATGATTTTATAGCAGTCTTTTTTAGCAAATTGGTACAGAAATGAAAATGTAACAATTTGCAAAGACTTGTTTACCTGTGGCGGTTTTGGCAAAATTGCCGCTGTGCCTAAAATTAGAGAACAACAATGCACTATTGGTTTGTATTATTGCTCGCCCTGAGCGCAACATTCGCAGCGCAGGGCAATGAAAAAAAGCTCAGTAAATGTATTAGCCCCGCAGGTAAAGTAACCTACACCACTAAACGCTGTCCTGCAGGGCATCGTGAAGAGGTTATGCGAGAGCAGTTATCGCTTATTCAGTTTGCTGAAAAAGCGCGCAAAACACCGGATGTGGGTCCTAAAGAAGCTGACGAAAGTGACCTGACTTATTACTTGCGTTCTAACTACGGCGGTACTAACTGGGTAGAAAACATTCAACGTAGCTACTTAGAAAAATACAATGCTGTAGTGGTAGTTGATACCTTCCGTTTGCATAAGCTTGAAGGTATTTGTCGAGCGACACAAAAGTGGATCAGTGAACACCCACACCCTATCTTTGAGCTCAGAGATATGCGCTTTGAGTTTACCACGGGCTCTTCATTTGATACCCGTTACGTGACGCAAGGCAAATGTGATTACCGCCTACGTTAATAACGAAAAGGAGCCTAGGGCTCCTTTTTTAATGACTCATAACTTGTTTTGCAGCGGCCAGTAGTAACGGCTCTGATAAACGAACACGATAATTTGGGTTGGCGTACTGGAAATGCACCATCCCTTGCGTGTCGAGCACAAACACGGCAGGCACTGGCAGCGCCACTTTTTGCTCACCATCCAAGCCAACAAAGTTTACGCCCAACTTATTACGATAAACTTTAGCCGTTTTATCACCTAAGAAAAAAGCCAATCCCATTGCTTGTGCCAATGCCAGCTGATCGTCTGAGAGCAGTTGGTAGGTCGGTGAGCTGATGGTGCTTTGCGCAAGCTTTGCAGGACTATCTGGTGAGACGGCGATGATTTGCAAGCCCATCTCGGCGATCTGTTGCTCGATATTTTGGATATTCTTTAATTGCTTTGAACAGTAAGGACACCAGCCACCACGGTAAACAACCAACACTGTAGGCTTATTTGCTAATAGCTGTTTTAACGCAACAGGTTGGCCCTGGGTGTCTTTCAACGTCACATCGGGCACGCTCAAGCCGGGCAGAAGCGGACTTACGCCCTCAGCTGAATCGCTGATATTGGTAATGACCGCAGCACTGGCGACACTACTGAATAACAATAAGATGGCTCCTACAACAGAGCCCGCAAGTGTTTTAGATACCATAAAATTCCTTTATTAAAACTGTGAAAGCAATGCAACTAGAACGGCCCTAGGGTGATAATCTTTCACGCTATAGGTATGATAGGCACATACACAGACAATGAGAGATTAAAGAATGTCTAGCGCAGCAAATAAAATTGCCATCATGTTAGAAATGCAGCATGCCATGAATACCAAAGTTCACGAGCAATGGTTTGAGCAAGGGTTTGAGTGGTATCGGGCTATTTGGGTTGAGTGTGCGGAAATGCTGGACCACTATGGTTGGAAATGGTGGAAAAAACAAACTCCGGATACAGAGCAAGTGATTTTGGAGCTGGTGGATATCTTCCACTTCGGCTTGAGTCTGCGCATTGACGGCCACACTTCGTTTGCTGAGTTGGCGGCGCAAATTGAGCAGGAAATGCAAAGTCCTATTCAAGGAGCTGATTTTAAAGTCTCATTGGAGACGTTAGCAGCCAGCGCGGTAGCTGATAAAGCTTTTAATGCTGCTGCTTTTGCCGGCTGTATGCAGCAAATTGGAATGAATATCGATGATCTTTATCGTGGTTACGTTGGCAAGAACACCTTGAACTTCTTCCGCCAAGACCATGGGTATAAAGATGGAACCTATATCAAGGTGTGGCATGGCCAAGAGGACAATGAGCATTTGGTTGCGGTAGTTAAAAGTCTGGACACTGATAACCCAGACTTCGCCAAGCTCGTTTATCAAGGCTTGCAGCAGCGCTATCCCAGCTAGGCAGGCAAAATGTCACGATAATCGGTGACATTTTCATATCCGGCAAGCGGCTTGTGCGGCTGCTTGCTGTCGGGGTTAGCCACTGCTAGCAGATGATTGATCCCAAAGCGCTTCGCCGCATCGAGTACCGCTGCGCTATCGTCGACGAACAACGTCCGCTTTTTATCAAAGCCTAAATCGCTTTGCACCTGCTGCCACAGCGATTGGTGCTCTTTACTAACGCCGTAGTCATGGGTAGAAACAAGCTTATCAAGATAGCGGTCCAGCTCAGTGCGTTCTACTTTTAAGCTCAAACTATCTCTATGCGCATTAGTGAGCAAAATAAGCTCTTTTCCTGAATTTTTTAATGCCTGCAAAAACACCTTGGCATCGTCACGAATACTAATCAGGTGCTGAATTTCACGCTTTAACGTCATAATGGGCAACTGTAATTGTTGTTGCCAATAATCTAAGCAATACCATTGTATCTGTCCTTGTACTGCTTCATAGCGGGCCGCCATTTGCTCTCTGGCTTGTTGCAGCGGAATTTGTTGCTGTTTAGCGAGTTGGTGGGGGATGACTTCGAGCCAAAAATGGTTGTCAAAATGCAAGTCTAATAAAGTGCCATCCATGTCGAGTAATACGGTGTCGATATTGGACCAATTTGGCATGGGCTTTTCCTACTAAAACAATTATCATGGATTTATGTTGATAATAACAAAGTCGCGGCTATGACACAGAAAAAGCATCCAACGCCTCCAGAAATACTTGATAATAACGTGGTGGCAAAAAGTAGATTATTTACTGTTGAGGCCTTAGAGCTGCGCTTCTCCAATGGCGAGCAACGTCAGTATGAACGTATTCGAGGCGGAGGCCGTGGTGCGGTCATGATCGTTCCGGTTAACGAACACGATGAACTTATATTAGTGCGTGAGTACTGTGCCGGCACCAATGATTATCAGCTGGGGTTCCCAAAAGGCTTAATTGATCCGGGGGAAACGCCGTTTCAAGCTGCTAACCGAGAGCTGCAAGAGGAAGTGGGCTTAGGCGCTCATGAGCTTAACGAGATGAAAAAAGTGTCGCTTGCGCCCAGCTACTTTAATGCTCATATGCACATTATCACCGCCCGCGACCTTTACCACCAAACGTTGGCTGGTGATGAACCAGAGCCATTAGAGGTAGTGCATTGGCCAATGGCGCAATGGCAAGCTTTGCTTGGCGAGCCGGACTTTACCGAAGCACGAAGTGTGGCAGCTTTGCTATTATTAATACAGGCATCTAATTAAGCCACGAGGTTCAGCAGTAAAAAAGGGGGTCGTGTTGCAAGATTTTCTAGCTCCATGCATTGAGTTGGCCGAGCAAGCAGGTTTGGCCATTATGGCTATTTATCGCCAGAATGATATTGGAGAGCAGGTAAAACAAGATCACACCCCAGTGACCAAAGCAGACATTGCAGCGAATGATGTGCTTATGGCTGGGCTCGAGAAAATGGCGCCTGACATCCCGATTATGTCTGAAGAGACGCCCATCCCCAGTTTAGAAAAGCGGCAGCACTGGCAGCGCTATTGGCTGCTGGACCCAATGGATGGCACCGGAGAGTTTATTCTCGAAAGCGGTGACTTTGCCGTCAACATTGCACTAATTGAAAACAATCGACCGGTGCTCGGCGTGATTCATTGGCCGGCGAAAAACACCACCTACTTCGCAACTTATCAACAAGGGGCGTATAAGAAAACGCCCCAAGGGGTTGAGCGCATCAGTGTCGCCCAACCGGCAAACCTTACTTTAGCGGTTAGCCGCAGGCAAAAACTAGAGGCCGTTAGTCAGTACTTAAATGCCACCTTCGACACCGTGCCGTTAGGGTCATGCTCACTCAAGGCTTGTATTATCGCTGAGGGGAAAGCCGATTGCTTTATGCGTATTGGTCCAACCGGTGAATGGGACACCGGTGCTTCGCAGGTGATTGTCGAAGAAGCGGGCGGGTGTATTACCGATGCGGAATTTAATCCGCTCACTTATAACCAGCGTGAATCAACAGAAAATCCCGACTTTATTGTGATGGGGCATCCCGATTGGGAGTGGCAAAAAATGATTAGTCCTCATCAGCGCTCTCATCATAATTAGTCTTCAATGGTGGAAAAACCAGCAGCTGATATGGTTTCGGTGTAATTAAACTTGCATTTAAATTTTGTTGCTATATTATGGCGCTCTCGTTGGCGAAGGGGCTTCCCTAGACCCAACAATGTGGACGCGGGATGGAGCAGTCTGGTAGCTCGTCGGGCTCATAACCCGAAGGTCGTCGGTTCAAATCCGGCTCCCGCAACCAACTTCTAAAAGTTGCGAGCGTCCACAGATAATTGGCGCGGGATGGAGCAGTCTGGTAGCTCGTCGGGCTCATAACCCGAAGGTCGTCGGTTCAAATCCGGCTCCCGCAACCAACTTCTATCGCCAGTTATCACCCTATATTGACG
>NZ_BCAI01000026.1:0-15085 GCF_001293805.1 Pseudoalteromonas sp. SW0106-04
TATCCATTCTTATCGATTAATTCCATATCTGAATTTATACCCCTAAAGTACAACAACTTCAAAGGTCAATGCAAAAACTGGCCCCAATAGCTGCACTTTTGTTTACATGTAGTTATTGATAGTGCCTATTTATATCCTTGAGCCGATACACATCAGCAGCCTTGGAAAAAGTTTGACTAATAGAATCAAGCAAAATAATAATTTCACTCTCGACCCTATAGAAGTCTTTTTTTATGCATATTAACCATACTTATTCCCATTTCATCAAGGTGTGATATTAAAGAGTTTTGATGGGTTCTATAATCGAAATGTACCCCCTTATTCTTAGAAGAATTAATAAGCAGCTGGCGTATATCAGAAATTTTATCTTTGTATTCGTCACTAACCAAAATTTCACCATCTACGGATCTAGGAAATATGAAAAAGTAGAGCTTATTATTATTTAAACTCAAAATAGAAACATGTTCTAAATTTGACACTTCACTTTCTAGATAATTATTGAAGAATGACAAATGACCCAAGTGATTTGACATCTTGTTATTCTTAACCGAACTCTGATAAACTTTAAAGTTTATCAGCAGTGAAGCAGCTGCAAAAAATATAGCTGAGCTAGTAACAATCCAATCAAAAAGAGAAATTAAATTTCCAAAGTGGTTAGAAACAAAGTCAAAACACTTCTGAGAAATACAAAAGTTAAATTCTATACCATTATTGCTATAAAACTCGTAAAAGAAAAATAATAAAAAAGAAATTAAAGTAATAAGGTAAAAAGAAAATATTATTTTTATGAAACTTCTCACTTTGGCTTAACCCTTTTCAACTCGCTTCTAAGTAAATTATGCTCAAGGCTGTAATCATCTTTCAAAAATCCAACTTTGTACTGAGCAATAAAGTATCTTTTGCGATAGGTAAATGATGAACGTTTTCTACGATTTTTATAGTCTCTTTTTAAGCTAGCTACTCGCTTCATCGCATACTTAAGATCCTGTTTTGAAGCAAGCGGCTTGACTCGGTTGAGTTTATTCATTAAGTTATTGAAACTTCTTGTTTTTCCGAAACTTTTAAGCTTATGAACTCTCCCTAAGCACTTCTCAAACTCCTTTCTATACCAATACTCTTTACGTATTTCTTCATCTGCTTCACTACATAAGTTGTGAACTGCAGCTCTAACTTTTCTCAACTCACCTTTGGGAAGACACGGAGTATCGTTATTTATGTTCAAACCATGAACCAAGAGTAGCTCTGTAGATATATAGCTTGATTTGACCTTAACCTCATTTAGATGCAGATCCTTTTTTGCGAGCATCTCCTCTACTAATCTAATGGAGAGCTTAAAGTCGAAGTTATGAACTTCACTTGAGAGTGTAATATCGTCAACTAGTCTTGTATATTTAACACCCTTTGACTTTAACCTAGAAACTAACTGTGGCTCCAAATCCCAAAACAGTAGCATAGCTAGGTAGCTTGAAGTTAACGCCCCCTGCACTAGGTTTCCTTTATATGTAACAACGTTTGCCAAATCCTTGCTTACAGTTTCTGAAAATCTAAAAAACAAGCGAAACATTTCTATTACATGTGGTTCAGCTATATTGTTAAAAAAGTCAGATATATCCAGCTTGCATATACTTTTTGCTTGGCAATGCACTTTTGCTGCACCTATATAGTCCTTTATATCACCATTTTTACCTTTCGGGATTGAGCCATAAAGGTAACTAGCCCATTTCACATGAGAGAATAATCTTGAATTTAACTTTCTTTGAATAGTCCTAATTGGATCTTTAGGACTTTTAATTAACCTTCGCGAACCGTCTTTCTTATAGGCGGGGGAGCTAGGGTCTTTGTATCTTAAGTTGTGGGGAATAAGTAATGCTTTTTTAAGATTGCTTTCTGCAACCCCTAAGTGTAAACATAACTTCTTTATACTTAAGATCGGAGCTTTAGGGTATTTACAATAATCCATTAAAAATAAACTGGTCCAACGAATTTCGCTTAGTGAAGAAATTATACTCTTTTACACCATAATCAGTAGAAAACAACTGCATACATTTCTTCGGACCAGTTTGTTTCAGCACCGAAGGTGCTGCTGCCGGCCCTAAAGGGGACGGTAAGTAAGCGAAGCGTCACTACCGTACACTTGGGCTGGCGGCCTTGGGGGTGTCCCCACTAGGTACTATTGTACCGTCCTCTTTTGGAGGACTTCTTTTCCTACTTGAATTTATGGCTGCCAAGAACGAGCGGTACGCTCGCGCTAAATTTATATTATTAAAGAAAGCTCTATGTAGCAAGAGGTTACTTAAATCTTAACCCACACTACAGCTAAAATATAATTGCTGCGCTACCAACAGCAACTTAATACAACAGTCTTGCACCAATTCACAGCCCCTATCCTCCCGTTTAAATTCGCGCTGTAGAAATCAGCTTTTGTTGCGGAGCGTGATACTGATAGCGAGGCACGACGCCGAGCTAGATTTACCAGCACAGGGAGGTACTGTTAAATCGTGTCAGTAGCTAAGCGGAGCGTTTAACAAAAGATATGAGTTCGAAAGCATGAGCGAATTACGGGCGCCCTAGGAGTTGTTAGAGGAAATGGACGCACATTTCCTCTGGCCCGAAGTCGGCGGCCCGACAAGAAAGTAATTTGAAAAGCCTGAGTTTAGATTTATCAGGAATATCAAGTTGTCAGACTGAAGTCTGACCTACAGGCAGACACGTTTTACATTCTTAAAGCCGCATCAAAACTTTCCACCATGCAAGCAACTACCAGCACCCTACCCCCCGTTTAAATTCGCGCTGGGGAAATCAACTTTTGTTGCGAAGCGTGATGCTGACAGTGAGGCACGACGCCGAGCTAGATTTACCAGCACAGGGAAGTGCTGTTAAATCGTGTCAGCAGCTAAGCGCAGCGTTTAGCAAAAGACCTGAGTTCGGAAGCATGAGCGAATTACGGGCGCCCTAGGAGTTGTTAGAGGAAATGGGCGCGCATTTCCTCTGACCCGAAGTCGGCGGCCCGACAAGAGAGTAATTTGAAAAGCCTGAGTTTAGATTTATCAGGAAAATCAAGTTGTTAGACTGAAGTCTGACCTACAAGGTTATCTTTGGCGTCAAATACCAAACTATATATCTTTCTTGTCAGGCTAAAGCCTGACCTACAAGGTTATCTTTAGCGTCAAATACCAAACTATATATCTTTCTTGTCAGGCTAAAGCCTGACCTACAAGGTTATCCTTGGCGGCAAATACCAAACTATATACCCTTCTTGTCAGGCTACAGCCTGACCTACAAGAAGAGCAAAGCCGACCTACAGGCGGTCATTCGCCGAATAGCATCCACAAAAAAGCGCCCCTTGTTAGGGGCGCTTTCCAATTTAGTTAATTAGCCCTCGCTGTGCAGCGAGAATAACACCCATTACTCGTCGCGATAGGTCTCTACCGCTGGGCAAGAGCACAGTAGGTTACGGTCGCCGTATACGTCATCAATACGGGTCACCGTTGGCCAGAACTTGTCTTTTGCCACACTCGGTACTGGGAATGCCGCATAGAAACGGTCGTACGCGCGGTCCCAATCGCTGCTTAGTACGTCAGCTTGCGTGTGCGGTGCGTTAACAAGTGGGTTATCTTCGATAGACCATTCACCCGAAGCGATCTTCTCGATTTCACCTTTAATTGCCACCATCGCTTCGATAAAGCGATCAATCTCAACTTTTGATTCCGACTCTGTCGGCTCAACCATCAAGGTGCCGGCAACCGGGAACGACATAGTTGGTGAGTGGAAACCATAGTCCTGTAGACGTTTGGCGACATCCATTTCACTGATGCCCGTGGCGTCTTTTAAAGGACGCAGGTCAATAATACACTCGTGCGCAACACGGTCGTTACGGCCACGGTATAAAATTGGGAAGTGCTCGCTGAGTGTCTGTGCAAGGTAGTTAGCATTCACAATGGCGGTTTCGGTCGCTTGGCGTAAGCCTTCGCTGCCCATCATGGCAATGTATGCCCATGAGATAGGTAAAATCGCCGCTGAGCCATAAGGCGCCGCTGATACCGCGCCATTATCAACACTCGTGCCAGGCACGTTGATCACGCTGTGATTCGGCATAAATGGCGCAAGGTGCGATTTAACACCGATTGGACCCACACCTGGGCCACCGCCACCGTGTGGAATACAGAAAGTTTTATGCAGGTTTAGGTGCGATACGTCAGAGCCAATTGAGCCCGGGCTTGTGACCCCTACCTGTGCATTCATGTTGGCGCCATCCATATAAACTTGGCCACCGTGCTGGTGCACGATATCACAAATATCACGAATGGTTTCTTCGTATACACCGTGCGTCGATGGGTAAGTGATCATGATGCAAGATAGATTTTCCGATACCTCGGCCGCTTTGGCTTTCAGGTCGTCCATATCGACGTTACCTTGCTTATCGCAATCAACAACAACAATTTTCATGCTCGCCATTTGCGCTGAAGCGGGGTTAGTACCGTGGGCAGAGCTTGGGATCAAGCATACATTACGGTGACCTTCGCCGCGTGACTCGTGGTATTTACGAATGGCGATAAGGCCTGCGTACTCACCCTGAGCACCGGAGTTTGGCTGCATTGATACAGCATCGTAACCAGTAATATCAACCAACCAGTCGTGCAGCTCACCAATCATGATCTGATAGCCTTCGGCTTGATCCAGCGGGCAGAATGGGTGCAAGTTTGCAAACTCCGGCCAGGTAATCGGGATCATCTCGGCGGTTGCGTTTAGCTTCATGGTACATGAACCTAAGGAGATCATTGAGTGGTTAAGCGCTAAGTCTTTATTCTCTAGGCGCTTAATATAGCGCAGCATTTCTGTTTCGCTGTGGTACGAGTTGAAGTTCGGGTGCGTCAGCACTTCGTCATCACGTACTAAGCTAGCTGGGATAGACTGCGAACCAGTGGCGCTGATTTGTGCGTCAAGGGCAGCCACATCAAGGCCATGGCCTTCACCCAGAATGATATCGAATAGTTCAACAATGTCTTCACGAGTGGTGGTCTCAGACACCGATACCGAGTACTCGCCCGCGTGGTTGGTGGCAAAGTTCACTTGTGCCGCAAGCGCGCGAGCAACCACCTCTTCTTTGTTCTGTGCCACAACCGTGATGGTGTCGAACCAAGTGTCGTGCTTAAGCGTGACGCCTTTCTCTTTCAGGCCAGCAGCTAGAATGTCAGCAAAGCGGTGGATACGCTCGGCGATGGTTTTAAGGCCTTCTGGACCGTGGTAAACCGCATAGAACGCTGCCATGTTCGCCAGTAACACCTGTGCAGTACAAATGTTTGAGTTGGCTTTTTCACGGCGGATATGCTGCTCACGAGTTTGCATCGCCATGCGCAGTGCATCATTACCAAGGCGGTCTTTTGATACACCGATGATACGACCTGGCAATGAACGCTTGTATTTGTCACGTGTGGTGAAGAAAGCGGCGTGAGGGCCACCATACCCCATAGGCACACCAAAGCGCTGCGCTGAACCAAGTACTACGTCGGCACCTAGTTTACCCGGCGCTTTAAGTAGCATCAGGGCCATGATGTCTGCTGCAACACAGGCCAATGCTTTTTTGTCTTGTACCGCCGCGATAAGATCAGTTAAGTCAACGACTTCACCACTGGTTGTTGGATACTGGAATAAGGCACCAAAGATGTCGTGGTTAGCCGCTTCCTGAGCAGGGCCAATGATAATGTCAAAGCCAAATTGCTCGGCACGAGTTTTAACCACATCAATGGTTTGTACGTGCACATCGTCGGCGATAAAGAAGCTGTTCGCTTTTTTCGCTTTGGCAACACGCTTAGCAAGCGCCATGGCCTCAGCTGCCGCCGTTGCTTCATCAAGCAAAGAAGCGCTCGCTAAGTCTAGGCCAGTCAAATCCATCGACATAGTTTGGAAGTTTAATAGTGACTCCAAACGCCCTTGCGCAATCTCTGGCTGGTAAGGTGTATAGGCTGTGTACCATCCTGGGTTTTCCAGAACGTTACGCAGGATCACATGAGGTACATGGGTGGGGTGATAGCCCTGACCAATGTAAGATTTAAATACTTTGTTTTTGCTTGCTACTGACTTTAAGTAGCTCAGCGTTTCAACCTCAGTGCGGCTTTCACCAATTTGCAGGCCGTTCTCAAGACGAATGCTGGCAGGAACGGTTTGTTCCATCAGCTGTTCAACACTCGATACTCCAAGAGCGCTTAGCATGTCGCTCATTTGCGCCGGGCTTGGGCCAATATGACGACGAATAAAATCTTGCTTTTGCTCTAACTGCTCAAGAGATTTGGCATTTGACATGTGTCCAGATTCCTATGATCCAAGAAATTAACGCGGCCTAGTGAGGGGTTATGGCCTACATGCAGGCACGTCACTAAACCTGTAAAGGTGCCGATATGGCGGCACAACTTAAAAAGCCCCGAAACGGGGCTTTTTGGGGCCGGGGCCCTACCGACGCTTATTCGTCGTCGATGCTACTTTGATACGCTTCGGCATCAAGCAGGTTGCTCAGCTCTGATTCGTCAGAGGCTTTAATGCGGAACAACCAGCCGTCACCGTAAGAGTCATTGTTGACCGTTTCTGGTGCGTCTTCTAACTCTTCGTTAATGGCAACAATTTCACCACCAATTGGCGCGTAAATGTCTGAAGCTGCTTTAACAGACTCAGCAACGGCACAGTCTTCGCCAGCGTCAACTTCATCGCCCACTTCAGGCAGCTCTACGAATACCATATCACCCAAAAGCTCTTGCGCGTGCTCGGTGATACCTACAGTGAAAGTGCCGTCGCCTTCAGGACGAACCCATTCGTGTGACGGGGCGTACTTTAACTCGCTTGGAATGTTGCTCATTATCTGTTCCTTTGGTGTTAAGTTTAAATTCTTATACTACGGCTTTACCTTGACGCACAAAGCAAGGTTTAACCACTTTAACATTGACTAATTTTTTACGCATTTCTACCTGCGCGGTCTCGCCGATGTCACGCGGTACGCGAGCAAGGGCAATACTGTGACCAAGCGTTGGTGAGAACGAACCCGAGGTGATCACCCCTTCGCCGGCATCGCTCACTACTTTTAAGCCACTACGTAACACGCCTTTTTCTTCCAGCACTAAGCCAACCAGCTTATGAGTGCTCTTTTCGGCGCGCTGCTGTTCAACGACTTCACGGCCTACGAATTGACGCTCAGCAGGTTCCCAAGCGATGGTCCAAGCCATGTTAGCAGCCAATGGCGAAACGCTCTCATCCATATCTTGACCGTATAGGTTCATACCAGCTTCTAGGCGCAAGGTATCACGAGCACCCAAGCCTGCTGGGGCAACACCGGCATCAAGCAGTTGCTGCCATAGCTCGGCTGCTTGCTCGTTAGGTACGACAATTTCGTAACCATCTTCGCCAGTATAGCCTGTTGTAGCGATAAATAAATCACCCGCTTGAACACCAAAAAACGGCTTCATATCAGCAACGGCTTGCTGCTGCTCGGCGCTTAAGATAGTGGCCGTTTTGGCTTTAGCATTAGGGCCCTGTACGGCAATCATGGCGTATTCTGGACGCTCGGTCACGGTCACACTGAAGCCGTCCTCTACTTTAGCCATGTGCGCCAAATCTTTATCGCGAGTCGCTGAATTAACAACAAGGCGATATTCATTCTCGCTGAAGTAGTAAATGATTAGGTCATCCACTACACCGCCCTGCTCGTTAAGCATTCCGGTGTACAAAGCTTTGCCAGCTACTGTCAGTTTAGCAACATCATTGGCAACCAGCTTTTGCAAAAATGCCTTGGCGTCATCGCCTTGCACGTCAACAATAGTCATATGTGATACGTCGAACATACCGGCATCAGTGCGCACCGCTTTGTGTTCTTCGATTTGCGAACCGTAGTTAATCGGCATATCCCAGCCGTGGAAATCGACCATTTTAGCACCGGCTTCAAGGTGCTTGGCGTGTAGAGGTGTTTTAGAAGACATAATATTCCTTCACGTTTTACAAACCCAGTATGGTGGGCGTGGCCTCGTTGTTCGAGGGGGAATAACATGGGCCGCGATTATACATAAGTTATGCGCCGCTGGCACCCAAATTAACATTTACTTTTCACACATTAAAACAGTAATGCGTACACTATGTTGTACTCACACTAAGCTGCATCAGCCTTGGGGTTAAAGTGTGCATCAACAAGTTGCTGCTTGAGTGTATCAAGCGCTGAACTGCGCGCAAATACGCGGTAAAACTGCTGCTCGGCGGCACTGGCAACGACAAAATAATCATCCCGTTGCACACCGTAATGTTGCTCAACACGACCAAGGGCCATGCCGCTAAACAAACTAAACTGGTGTTGCAGAAAGTCGCAGGCTGCCGGGCCCTGAAAATGGAGGCTTTGTAACTCTGGGCGCGGTAACACATCAACATCAAAACGCTCGCTGGCACTATTGAGTATGGGCATCAATTTATCTGCTTCTGTGGTCACTAGACGCAATGCGCTGTCGCTAAAGAAAAAGGCATCAAAGCTCACTGTATCAAGCTGGTAACGAACTGCCATGCCTGGCTGCTTGGCCCAGTTAAGGGTACAGTCACGTAAACTTTTTAAGAATAACAGCACTTCACTGCCGCCTAAATCGATGACTTGTTCGTGAGCACTGACAAAGGTATTGCTCGAGGCACTGTTAACGCCTTGATGGCGAGCAAAGAATACCGACTGAATAGCCATAGCTGTTTCTACTTTCTAGCACTAAACTGAGGCCAGTATAGAGCTGGGCTAAATTAACAACAAATTGTAATTTTTTATCGATTGATAAATAATTGCAATGTATAAAACCTTTTAAATTGGCTTTATTAATATGAAAAATATCCCTACCGACAGTTTGCGCACGCTAGTGACCGTAGTTGAAGTTGGCGGTTTCGCCAAGGCGGGTGAGCTGCTCGGGCTGTCGCAACCCGCCGTGAGTTTGCAAATAAAGCGCTTAGAGGAGCTGCTCGGGCGTAAGCTATTCAAAAAGCAAGGCCAACGGCAGATTCTTAACCATCAAGGCGAGCAACTGTTGCCGCTGGCAAAACAAATGCTCAAAGACAATGACGCCATTTTGCAGTTGTTTAGCAACGAAACCATCACCGGTAAGGTGCGTTTGGGGATCCCCAGTGAATTTGCCGCCAGTATTTTACCGGCCATCATCGGTGACTTTGTGTCGTTGTACCCCGATGTTTCACTGGAAGTAAAATCTGAGCTCAGCAAACAGTTGATGCATGTGAGTAATCGTGACGAATTTGATTTAGTGCTCACCCTAGTGGAGCAACTGGACAACCCGCATTACCCGAGCTTTTTACAAGATGATTTGGTGTGGGTCGGTAATACCCCCGCTAAGCTTACCGAGCCGGTCACCTTGGTTGTGGCGCCACAGGGATGTATTTATCGCCGCCGCGCGATTGAAGCGCTGGAGCAAGCCGGTGTATCTTGGCGTATTGTTTACACCAATGCCGATTTAACCGGCCTCACAGCAGCCATAAAAGAGCAGCTTGGGGTTACCGTACTCGCTCGTAAAACCGTGCCCGAAGAGCTGCCCTACACCGCTAACTCCGATGTATTGCCGGCACTGGGCCAGGTTGGGATCAGCCTTATCAAGCGCGGCCAGGAATCTTTGCAAGCCATTGATAAACTCGCCGAGTTTATCACTTTACGATTGAGCTAACGGCGTTGCCCTAGGGCTTGCTCAGCAAAAGCTTGCTTTAATGGCGCTATCTCGTTAACCGCGCTTAAGCCCAGGCCGCGCACTATTTTTTTCACTGGATTATCACCTGCGAACAGCCCTTTGAGTGCGCCCATGGTGGCAATGTGCTTTTGCGCATCGAGCTTACGCTCACGCTCATAGGTACGCAATGCCCGCGCTGTGGCGGTCATCGAATCAGTCAGTGCGTCACTAATAAGCGCACTCAGTCGTGCCGCATCTTGCAGGCCTAGGTTCATGCCGAGTCCTGCCAAAGGGTGAATGGTATGGGCGGCATCGCCAACCAACACAATACGTTCTTTCACCCATTGCCGGGCATAGCGCATAGTCAGCGGGAACACCGCTCGCGCTGATTGCACGGTGCATAATCCGCATTGACCATCAAACGCAGCAAACAAGGCTTTATTGAACTCTTGCTCACTCATGTTTTGGTAAGTGGCGGCCTGCTGTGGTGAGCAGGACCAAACAATAGAATGGTAATGGGGATCGGCCAGTGGTAAAAAGGCAAGCGGGCCGTCGCTTAAAAATACCTGTCGCGCACAGTTATCATGGGGCTGCGCCGTTTTTACTGTGGCTACCAGGGCATGATGACCATAATCTTTAAAGGTAATAGGCAGGTTGAAACGCTGGCGCACTCCCGAATTGGCCCCGTCGGCGGCAATTAACAGCTCACTCATCACCGGCGTGCCATCGGTTAAGGTAATAAGCACATTATTATCACCTTGATGGATGTCTTTGTAGGCGGTGTTAAAAAGCAGGGTAACGTTATCTTGGCGCTCTAGCTTTTCCACCAATGCCCGGTGGATCACATCATTTTCGATGATATGACCCAGATGGCTCACATCATATTCTTCGCTGGCAAAGTGAATATGCGCAAAGCTATCTTTATCGCGCACGTCCATTTGCGTATAAGGGGTCATGCGTTGCGCGGCTATACCCTGCCATACACCCAATTCTCGAAATAGCGCTTCACTGGCGTGATTAATGGCACTCACGCGCAACCCAAACTCCTCACTCAGCGGCTCACTACTACCTTTGGCGTCGATAACGGCCACAGAGATGCCTTTTAAGCTCAGTGCCAGCGCCGTGCTTAAGCCTACACAACCACCGCCAACAATGGCTACTTTTGCTTGGTGCATATTAATTAAATCCCATCAATTGTTTTGCTAGAGGTTGGCGCAGCGAACTACATAATTGCATCGCACTGAGGCCAACACTACGCCCTAAAGCAAGGGTACGCGAGCCATTAGAGAACAGCCGCACTAATGAGTCGGTAAGCTGCATCACTCGGCGAACATCGTCAAGACGGGCACGGCTGTAACCTTGAGTAAAATGATAATTCCCCAAGCTATTTGCATCAGCATCGCGAATACGCTGTGCTAATTCTTTGATATCACGCAGGCCAAGGTTGAAACCCTGCCCAGCGATAGGGTGAATGGCGTGGGCAGCATTTCCTATTACCACGGTGCGATGGCTGCTCAGGCTTTGCGCCTGGCCAAAGCTTAACGGGTACACGCTGCGCTCTCCCACTTGGGTAAAGAGCCCAGCTCGGTAGCCAAACTCCTGTTGCAGGGCAGCGGTAAACTCCGCTGCACTTAGTTGTTGCATGGTGTGTAACTTCTGTGGATTATCGCACCATACTAATGAATAGCGGTTTTGTGACATAGGCAACAGCGCTATAGGGCCGTGCTCAGTAAAGCGTTCAAAAGCATGGTGATGGTGCCCACCTTGGACTTGGACGTTAGCGATCAGCGCGTGCTGCTCATACTGTGTGGTAGGAAAATCTATATGCACTAATGAGCGCGTTGGCGACTGCGCACCGTCCGCTATCACCACTAACTTAGCCCATAACTGCGCGCCACAATCAAGAGTAACGCAGTTGTAATCAGCATGCAGTGTTATATCACTCACGCGCGACGGGCAATGCCAAGCTAACTGGCTGTGCTCTTTTGCGGCATGCGTAAGTCGCTGACCCCAAGGGCGGACCTCAACAACATAGCCCAACGCATTGAGCTGATAGTCGTGATGATGAATTTGCGTTTTACCAAAATGACCACGATCTGAAACCTGCACTTGCTGGATTGCGCTGGCATAGTCCACAGCGGTGTCAAACAGCTGATGTTGCTGCAAATACGCCACAGAATCCGCTGCCAAAGCGATACAGCGATCATCAAAGCTGGGGTGGTAGCTTTGTAACTCGTGGGCTTCAATAACAGCAATACTCAGCTTGGGGCATTGCTGCATAAGAATATTAGCCAGTGTGCTTCCAACAAGCCCACCGCCAACAATAACAACATCAGTGTGCTGCACCCTTTAACTCTCCTGCATTAATGCTTCTATAGCGGCAATGTCTTTTGGTACGCTGGCACTGAGGTTTTCGTGCCCTTTTTCTGTCACCAGAACATCGTCTTCGATACGGATACCAATACCGCGATATTGCTCCGCCACCGGCGCATCCTCGGCAATGTAGAGACCAGGCTCTATGGTCAGCACCATACCAGGGGCAAACTCACGATCTTGCTCATCTTTTTTATATTCACCCACATCGTGCACGTCGAGCCCTAACCAATGACCGAGACCATGCATGTAAAACGCGCGAAACGCTTGGCTTTCGACAAGCTCATCGATATTGCCTTCAAGTAGACCTAGTTTCACCAGCCCCTCGGTCAACATGCGGTTCACCACTTTAGCTGCTTGCGCGAGGGTGTTTCCAGGTTTTACGACCTCCAAAGCGGCAAGCTGAGCATCCAGTACCACTTGATAGAGGGCTTTTTGCGCAGCATTAAAGCGACCATTAACCGGGAAGGTTCGGGTGATATCGGCTGCATAACCATCGAGCTCGCATCCCGAGTCTATCAATATTAAGTCGCCATCTTTCAAGGTCGACTCATTTTCGGTGTAATGCAAAATAGTGGCATTGTCACCACTGCCGACAATAGTGCCGTAAGCAGGGTGACGGGCTCCATTCATAGCATAATGGTGATGCAGCTCCGCCTCTAATTGGTACTCGGTGGCGCCGGGTTTTGCAAAACGCATAGCGCGCTCATGAGCCTCGGCACTAATTTTTGCGGCGCGGCGCATAATGGCTATTTCTGCGTCTGATTTAAACAGACGCATTTCATGTACTAAAGTGCGAATATCACGGATCACTTCAGGGGCGCGATAACCTTTTTTGGGGGCACCACGTAAGGTGTTCAAAAGCGCGAGCACTTGGTTATCTACGTCACTATAAACACCTTGGCCGTAGTACAAGGTACTTTTTTGATTAACGGCATCAAGCAGGCCCTGCTCCAGCTCTGCTAGGGTATAAGCCTCATCCACTGGCAGCTGCTGTTTGGCGGCATCTGCGCCTAAGCGTCGGCCATGCCAAATCTCAGCGCTTTTATCTTTGGCGCGACAATAAAGTATCGATTTCTGCTGCTCGCTATTGATCAGCACCAACATAGCATCCGGTTCGTTGAATCCTGTTAAATAGAAAAAGTCGCTATCTTGGCGAAACGGAAATTCGGTGTCGCGGCTGCGCGTAATTTCTTTGGCCGCCGGGATCACGGCTACCGAATTAGTTTTCATTTGCGCCAATAACCGCTGCTGACGCATTAGGTATTCGTTTTTGCTAATAGTCATTAGTGTAAAGTCTTTGATGTTTGTGCAGTGTTTTCATGCTTGCCCAGCTCGGAGAAGCACAACATAGCCGATACGCGCACGTACTCAAGCACTTCGTGTAATGCTTGTTTATCTTCTTCTGTTTCATCAAAGTGGGTATCGAGGCGGCTGATTTCAGTGAAATCTTGGATCACTTCTTTGACATCGCCGGAGATCTTACCGTAGTCCTGCTGTTTTAAGCCAAAACCAAGTAAAAAGCCATTGACCCAGGCAACCAAGGCATTCGCCTGGTCGATAAGGCTGTCCTCTTCATCGGGCAATAGCATCTCAAACTGTAACTGTTCATTTGTGAAACTCTCTACCACCTGGGTATAGAGTTCACTAAGCCAGTGTTTCAGGTTTTTCTCAAAACTGATACCGTCGTTCAGCACATCACACAACAGCCCTTGGTAGTCTTTCTCTTCAATATCGACACCACAGGCTAACAACCCAGTTATAATGCCATGGACTTCAGCCGGCATTACAAAAATATCATTACTCTCGAGAAGTTGCTGTGCTTGTTGGTAGGTACGTTGGTCGCTCATGATAGGCTCGCGTATGACGAAATATTTTAAATTACAGTTATTAATGCTACCACTGCTGCGAGGCCGACTCCACAGTATTGTATGACAGCGATCAAATATCCAGCACTTGATGAGACTCCCGCTTACTTTAACAGCAAATGACGTGATAATTTGTAACTGAGGCTGTATCCCTAGGCCTGTGTCTTATATACTGAAAGAGTTCCCTAGCTTGTTGGCCAGCGAATGATGTCCCTGAGCCGATAAACTTTGATTAGGAACACATCTTGTGGGCTACTGTGCAAGCTCGGCATGTACCGAGAAGCCTACGGTCTACAGGTGTCTTCCGCCTTGAACCTTAGGGTTCAAGGGCTGATATTCGCAGCCGCAATGCCGGGGAACACTCCTCCTTTATTACTCCCGTATATTTAGAATTCCCATTTTAATTTTAAGCCTTAGAGAGGCTTTGTTGTAGGTCAGGGTTTTACCCTGACTAGATGTTGCAAGGCTGAAGCCTTGCCTACAGGTGTGGTGAAAGGTGATGCTGTGTTGTAGGTCAGGGTTTACCCTGACTAGATGTTGCAAGGCTGAAGCCTGGCCTACAGGTGCGGTGACAGATGGCGCTGTGCTGTAGGTCGGGGTTCTACCCTGACAAAGGTGCTACAAGGCTGAAGCCTGGCCTACAGGTGTGGTGATGAATGTTTAGCTGTGTTTGTAGGTCAGGGTTTTACCCTGACTAGATGCTGCAAGGCTGAAGCCTGGCCTACAGGTAACCGGTTCCAACGGATGTCTCGATCTGTTGTAGGTCAGGGCTTACCCTGACTGGGATGTTACAAGGCTGAAGCCTTGCCTACAGGTGCGGTGACAGATGGCGCTGTGTCGTAGGTCAGGGTTTTACCCTGACTAGATGTTGCAAGGCTGAAGCCTTGCCTACAGGAAACAGGCCCAAATGGGTGTCTCGATCTGTTGTGGGTCAAGGTTTTACCCTGACTGGGTGTTGCAAGGCTCAAGCCTTGCCTACACGCATAAAAAAACCCGCTGCATTTTTGCAACGGGTTTCTCTTAATAAGGCCCTGACGATGTTCTACTTTCACATGGGCGAACCCACACTATCATCGACGCTGTTTCGTTTCACTTCTGAGTTCGGCATGGAGTCAGGTGGTTCCAAAACGCTATGTTCGTCAGGAAAATCTTTAAAATTCTTTTCGCTCT
>NZ_BCAI01000027.1:0-13069 GCF_001293805.1 Pseudoalteromonas sp. SW0106-04
CGAGTTGCTTTCGCGTCTCGAGGGCTGTGCATTCTACTCAACCCTGCTTTGTTGTCAACACTTTATTTTAAGAAGTTTGCATTTTTCAATGCGTCTTTTAAAACTCAGTTTTACTTGACTCACTCAACTCGTTGAATCGCTTGTTTGTAAGCAGTCCGCCGTGTCGGTGGATGCGCATTATAGGGAGATTCGATTTCCACGCAACCCCTTTTTTAAAGAAAACTGCAAAAAATAGATCGTTCGCTCAAATTCCGGCCTATATAAACACTTTTACTACGTTATTAACGCTATAATTACCTCATGTTAGGGAGAAAACCGATCTCCCGAACACATTTTCGCCAACTCTATTGTGCTTCGGCAGAGCGCTAGCTAAAGTGGAACAAGATCACCTTAAAGGGATAACTATGACTATACAAAGCTACAAAGGTAAAGCACCGAATATTGATAAGACCGCCTATGTTCATGAGTCAGCGGTGCTGGTTGGAGATATAGAGGTCGCTGAGAACGCAAGTATTTGGCCACTCGTAGCCGCTCGCGGCGATGTAAACTATATGCGCATTGGTAAACGCACTAATATTCAAGATGGTTCGGTACTGCACCTTACGCGTGCCAGTAAAGCGAACCCCGAAGGTTACCCACTTATTATTGGCGACGATGTCACGGTAGGACACAAGGCCATGCTCCATGGCTGCAAGCTAGGAAACCGTATTCTCGTTGGTATGGGTGCCATTATCATGGACAACGTCACCGTCGAAGATGATGTGATTATCGCCGGTGGCGCGCTTGTTCCCCCGAATAAAACGCTGCATTCTGGATACTTGTATGTTGGCAGCCCAGCAAAGCAAGCTCGACCACTGAGTGATGACGAACGTAAATTTTTGAAAGTATCCGCAGATAATTATGTGCGCTTAAAAGACGAATACTTTAACGAAGTGGTGCCAGTGGTGGAATAACCACTTGGCCCTCGGCGGTAAACTCCTCATCTTCGATAAGTTGCTGCGCGACCTCTTCGTAGTCAAATCTTAATTTCGCAAAGTGTGTAAGCGCATCACTGCGTTCGATATTGTCCATATCTATAGTGCAGGGTATTAGCATGCCATTGGCCATAGCGTAAAAGGTGAGTACTCCATTGATGTACTCTACACGATCTACGAATTGGATAGCTTGATTCATTTTAACTGCCCCTCTCTTAAGGCACGAATGACTGGTTCGCAGTCAGGCATAAAGCCACGCCACAAGGCAAATGCATGAGCGGCTTGAGCCACCAGCATGCCGAGACCATCAACACAAGAAACATAATTGTTTATGTCACCTGCCCAGCGCATAAAGCTGGTTGGCTGATCGGCATAGTACATATCATAAGCATACTGGCAGTGTTTCATTACCTTAGTATCAATATCTGGAACCTGACCGTGAACACTGGACGAAGTGGAGTTGATAACAATATCAAAAGGGCCTTCACTTAACTCCGTAAAGCCACAGCCATGAACCGCTACGTTGCTCTCTATACGCTCTGCCAACTGCTGTGCTTTACTTGCGGTACGATTAGCGATCGTGAGTGAGCCGATACCACTTTCGATTAAGGGTAATACAGCCCCTTTCGCAGCTCCTCCCGCTCCGAGTAGTAATACATGTCTATCGCGCAGCTGACCAAAGGCCCGTTGCAAGTCGCTGACCAAGCCAATGCCGTCGGTGTTGTCGCCCATTAACTTGCCTTGCGGAGTAAGCACTAAGGTATTAACCGCTGCCGCTAATTGCGCGCGCTCAGTTAAGGTGTCAGCCAACGCAAAAGCACGTTCTTTAAAAGGCAAAGTGACATTGGCTCCCTTGCCACCGGCGGCGAAAAAGTCAGTCACCGACTGCTCAAAGCCTGCTAACGGTGCTAAAATGCGCTGGTAATCCACCTCTACCCCCTGCTGGCGAGCAAACGCTTGGTGAATAAGGGGAGATTTAGAGTGCTTAATAGGGTTACCAAAAACCGCGTATTTATCCATTATCTTTCCTAATAATTGAGCAGGCTATGAAGCAGTTACTTAAACGCATCCTCAAAAAAGATGCAAATTCATCAACCACCGCTGCCAAAACCGGGCACCCGACCGTGTCACAGACTCCTTATGATATGATTGGAGGTGAGCTAGGGGCCCGCGCTCTAGCTAATCGATTTTACGATATTATGGCTCAAGATGAATACGCGAAACCTTTATATGATATGCATCCCCAGCCATTAGACCGAATTCGTCAGGTGTTTTTTGAGTTTCTCTCTGGCTGGCTCGGTGGGCCTGATTTATTTGTAGAACAATACGGCCACCCGCGCCTAAGACAGCGCCATATGCCCTTTCCTATTGATAAAGACTTACGTGACCAGTGGATGCACTGTATGAACAAAGCGCTTGATCAAGAAATTGACAACCCGGTATTGCGAGAAAACCTGCGCCAATCATTGGCGCAGCTTGCAAGTCATATGATCAATTCACAGTAGCGTACTAAGCTAGCCAGTCCTGTGGCTTTAAGTAATGCTCATATAGTTTCGCCTCGGCAGTGCCTGGGGCGGGTGTATAGTCATATTCCCATCTCGCCAGCGGTGGCATAGACATGAGAATAGACTCTGTACGGCCACCGCTTTGCAAGCCAAATAAGGTGCCTCGGTCCCAAACTAAATTGAACTCTACATAACGACCGCGACGATAAAGCTGAAATTGGCGCTGCTGTTCGTCATAGTCAGTGTCTTTTCGCTTGCTGACTATCGGCAGATAAGCATCTAAATAGCCATTACCCACCGCCTGCATAAAGGCAAAACTTTTTTCGAATCCCCATTCATTGAGATCATCAAAAAATAATCCGCCAACACCTCGGGTTTCATCACGATGTTTCAAATAGAAGTAATCATCACACCACTTCTTATATTTTGGATAAACATCCTCCCCGAATGGGTCGCATAAATCTTTAGCAACCTGATGCCAATGCTCTACATCTTCACGTTCAGGGTAAAAAGGTGTTAAATCAAATCCACCACCAAACCACCAAATAGGCTGCTCGCCCTCTTTCTCAGCGATAAAAAAGCGTACGTTGGCATGGCTGGTTGGGATATGCGGGTTTTTCGGATGAATAACCAATGAGACACCACACGCATGAAAACTTCGTCCAGCAAGCTCAGGCCGATGTGCTGTTGCTGATGCAGGCATTGACGCACCAAACACGTGAGAAAAATTGACACCGCCTTGCTCGATAATAGCCCCGTCACGAATAACGCGCGTACGTCCGCCACCGCCCTCTTCTCGCTGCCAAGCATCTTCTACAAACTGTGCCTTGCCATCAGCCTGCTCTAGACCAGCGCAGATCTCATCCTGCAACGCTTTAAGGTACTCTTTCACTTGTGCTAAAAGTTGTGATGCCATGATTAACCTCGAAACGTTTGCCCGCTGAGGGCGTCTTTTATGGTGCTGGGGTGTTGCTGGCCCCCTAAGGGTTCATCAACATAGCAACCCACTTGTTCGGCAAACGCCGCTTTCGCAGCCGCAATTGAGCTAACCGGCTGCTCGCCACTTAAGTTGGCACTCGTTGACACTAAAGGGCCACCAAAGGCTTGGCATAAACGCTTCACTGTTGGGTGATTGGTCACTCGCACCGCTATGCTATCAAACTTGCCAGTAAGCCATTTGGGCGTACCAGCGGCAGCCGGCATCACCCAAGTGACAGGGCCTGGCCACTGCGAAAATATATCAGCGCGCTTATCCATAGGAATTTTGTGATCGGCCACATAAGGCAGTAACTGACCGTAATTATCGGCAATAAGAATTAAACCCTTCTCAACTGGACGCTGCTTAATAGCCAATAGCTTTTCTACTGCCTTTTGGTTCATTGGGTCGCAACCCAGCCCGTACACGGCCTCTGTTGGGTAAAGAATAACCTCACCCTGTTGTAAGCTTTCTACAACCGGGTCTACTGTGATTGGCTCTGACACCTTCTAACTCTCCACATTCTCAGCTTGTTTATGCCCACAGGACTTTTGCGGACATTGTAACACAGGTCCCCCAGCAAGATTACGCTTGACCATGACCGGCCAATCACACTGAGGGCAAGCATGAGCCTCGGGCTCATAGTTCAAGCTGTATTTGCATTTGGGGTAAGCATCGCAAGAGTAAAAGGTTTTACCATATTTATTACTACGTTTAGTTAAACGACCATCATGACACTTTGGACAGGTTACTAGGTTTTGCTCTGGCTGCTGTTGCTTTTGATCGGCGATGTAATGGCACTGAGGGAAATTGGTACAGCCGATAAACATACCAAAGCGGCCGTTTTTCACCGCTAAAGGCGAATCACACTCAGGACAGAGATTATCGTCTAATACCTTAAGTACGGCTGTGTCATGTTGGTGCAAAGGACGAATGAAGTCACACTTCGGGTAGGCTGCGCACCCTAAAAAAGGACCGTTCTTAGAGTGCCGCATCACCAACTCACAACCACACTGGGGACACACTTCGTATTCTTTCTCTAGAGCATGTTGATTAGCATTAAATAACGAATGGTCGATCTTGCTCACGCACTACTCGCACTTTGGTGAATTTGCGCCCAATATACTGACCCCAACACAGAGATCAAGCTTAATGCAGTGTTGGGTTCGGGTCATCGAAAATTAAATCTTCCATTTGTGCATAAGCCTGCTCCTGCCCAGGCACACTTAACAACACCATCAGTACCACCCACTTCAAATCGTCCAGTGCAATTTGCTCTTGGTCCAGTGCCACAGCGCGATCGATAACCATCTCTCGAGTTGTGCTATTTATAACGCCAATTTGCTCTAGGAACATTAAAAAGCCTTGGCACTGAGTATCAAGTTTCATACTTTCGTATTCGGTATAGATACGGCACGCTCCAGTTGGGGCATTATGCAAATAAGGGCGCTCGTCGCTATATTGCAACTGAGCTAATTGCTCCAACCAATCCAGTGCTTTAAATATTTCGCTGTTGTTGAACCCTGCTTTACGTAATTCGTCGGTGAGTACGTTCTCTTCAACAAAAATTTCACTCTCGCTGTGAATATAGTTTTCAAACAAATACATTAGGATATCAAACATGTTACCCGCCCCCTGTTTTTACATAGCCCTCTGAGGTGCTCTCTATTAGCCCCTCCAGCTCTAAATCGACTAGTTGTGTCAGTAGTTCTGTAATGGGTACTTCGGCGCTACTAGCAATGTCATCAACGCAAGTAGGCTCGTAACCAATATGACGAAGTATGCTGTTTTCATCCTCACGGTAAGTAGGTTCACTCTTTATATATAGACCGTTTTGCGCAGAAAAACCTAACTCGAGCAATACATCTTTTGCTGATTCGACCAATGCCGCGCCTTCTTTTATTAGCTTATGGCAGCCTTTGGCATAGGGATTATTAATCGAGCCCGGTATAGCCATTACCTCTCGGTTGTAGTCCGCAGCCAGTTCAGCCGTGATCAATGAACCACTCTTACGCTCAGCCTCAACCACTAAAGTAGCTACCGATAAGCCAGCGATAATGCGGTTACGTCTAGGGAAATGCATAGCCCGAGCCGGAGTTGTGGGCACAAACTCACTGACTAATAGACCCTTTGCCAAAATATCATCACGTAAGGCTTTATTGCGGCGGGGGTAACAAATATCAACACCAGTGCCAAGCACGGCTACAGTTTGACCTGTCGCCATCAGAGCCCCCTGATGAGACATGGCGTCTACGCCCATTGCCATGCCTGAAGTGATTGTTAGCCCCGCAGCACTCAATTGCTGGGCTATTTCTTGGGCACATCGCTTCCCAGCAAGTGAAGCACTGCGACTGCCGACCATCGCGATTTGTGGTAGCTTGAGAAGCTGGGTATTGCCTCTGCAAAACAGTAATAGCGGTGGATCGGGTAGCTCAGCTAACAGCTTGGGGTAAGCAGACGTACCCAAGGCTATAACATCAATACCCTGATGTTTGAATGCTTGAATTTTGCGCTCGTAGTTAGCCATATTAAGCGCTGAAAGGGCTACAATAATGTTCGCTTTTACGCCGTAGCATTGCAAACACTCGGGCTCCGTAACCATACGGGCTAACGGTACGTGCGTAAGCAACTTATTGACATCGCGGCAGCTGAGTCCACGAACATAGAGCAAAGCCAGTAATGCGGCTTGATGGAAATGTAAATCGGCCTCTGACGAGGCCGATGATAACGGTAACTGTTGTGCCATGCTCCCTCCTTGAGCACAACCCAACGCAGTGTACGATCAGCTGTTACTAATTAACACTGACTACATCGCCAACGCGAATTGGGCGTAGCGTTTTTGTGACAATGGCATAGCTCACTCTATCTTGTACTTTCAGTACCATAAGCTCGCCGACTTTCTCTTTCGGCATATGCCACGTGGTGTTGTCACCATCCTCTTCGAAATTAAAGGACTCTTCAATGTTAGACGCAACTTTCTCGTAAGTGCTCGCGTCTTCTTTATAACTTGGCCCATCGTCACCATCAACCACGGTGGGTGACTGTCGACGAATATCAAACATATGTCCTGCTTTCACTTCGTCTGTCAGGCCACGATTGAGTACCACGATGTCCATCTTGCTGAATTCACGCAGCTCATTGGTTGACGCAATAATTTCGCCATCAATTTCCTTGTCAGGGCGACGCATTTTAAAGAACGCAGGCAAGCTTTGCCCTTCGCTGACGGGCAGTAAGAAGTCACCAGCATTAATTTCACGCTTCACATCGTTAACAAACACAGAGGCTGGCACACCGTTATCGAAGTCTCCCGAGCGGAACGCACGCGCAGTAGCAACGAGCTTCACCTCGTAGCCAAGCACTTCTTCTGTTTGTGGGTCAATGTAAGGGTCATCTTTGTGGTAAATAGCGTAGTTACGGTTCCGTTCTAAATCGCCTTTAACGTAAAGAATGTGGCCTTTAGTTGGGCGCTTAACGTTCTCATTAGCACCTAACACATAGGGCTGAGCCGCTATTTGCTCTTCACTTAGCGCCTGTTCATAGGTTAAAAATGGACGCAATAGCTCTAAAGAAATAGTTGGAATAGCGCTATCACTCTTCATGGTTTTGCGACCATGGGGAGTTAGTTTTTGATAGTTTTCTGGACGCTCCATCACTAAGCGAGGTCGACCCTGAGCGTCATACACAAGGTATAACGTATCACCCGGATAAATAAGGTGAGGGTTATCAATTTGTGGATTCATTTGCCACAGCTCTGGCCATAACCAAGGCTTGTCCAAATAAATAGCAGAGATATCCCATAACGTATCTCCCTTTTCTACCACATACTGCTCAGGGGCATTTTCTTTTACCGTTAGAACATCTGCTAATGATGGAAAAGCAGCCGCAAGTGCTAATACGGCAGCCGATAGCTGTTTTATCATTGTAATGAGCTTCCTCAAGCTTGTTTTATTATAATTATTACCCAATAACCTGTTAAAGGTGCACACGAATGGCTAAAATAAAAACATAACACAATACCCGATATTTAGCACAATTTTTAATAAGGTAGCTATGGCACTTTTAGAAGTACTTCGATTCCCTGATGAACGTTTGCGCACAGTCGCTCAACCAGTAACCGATATTAACGATGATGTTCGCACCATCGTCAAAGACATGTTAGAGACCATGTACGATGAAAATGGTATTGGTCTTGCGGCCACCCAGGTTGATATTCATCAGCGTATCGTCGTCATCGATGTTTCCGACGAGCGCGACCAGCCGTTGGTTCTTATTAATCCTGAGATTACTCATAAAGACGGCTCTACGGTCAGTGAAGAGGGTTGTCTATCCGTTCCAAACTCCTATGCGAAGGTTGATCGCGCTGAAACGGTGACAGTAAAAGCCCTGAATGAACAAGGTGAAGAATTCAGCCTTGACGCCGACGGCTTACTGGCCATTTGCATTCAACATGAATTAGATCACCTACTAGGTAAGCTATTCATTGATTACTTATCTCCTTTGAAGCGCCAACGTATTCGCAAGAAGCTTGAAAAAGAAGCGCGTCTTGCCGCAAAAGCTCAGTAACAAGGATAAACAGTGACTCAAGCTCTTCGCATCGTATTTGCCGGTACGCCGGATTTTGCCGCCCGCCATTTGCAGGCACTTATTGACTCAGAACATGAGGTGGTTGGCGTGTACAGCCAGCCTGATCGCCCCGCAGGTAGAGGAAAAAAGCTCAAGGCCAGTGAGGTTAAAACGCTTGCTTTAGAGCATAACTTAACGGTTTATCAGCCAACTTCTCTAAAAGACGAGCAGGCACAACAGCAACTTGCAGAGCTAAACGCCGACGTTATGGTGGTAGTTGCGTACGGGTTGTTATTGCCAAAAGCGATTTTAACAACCCCCAGATTAGGTTGCCTCAATGTCCACGGCTCCATTTTACCTCGATGGCGAGGCGCAGCCCCTATTCAGCGCGCTATCTGGGCTGGCGATAAGGAAACGGGCATCACTATTATGCAAATGGATGAAGGTCTTGATACTGGCGATATGCTGAGTATTGCTCGTTGCCCTATCGCAGCTGATGAAACCTCAGCTTCATTGTACGCCAAGCTTGCGCAGCTAGGCCCTTCAGCGTTAATTGATACCTTAGCCAAGCTCTCTACCATAGAGCCAGAGCCCCAAGACGATGCTCAAGCAAACTACGCTAAAAAATTATCTAAAGAAGAGGCGGAGTTAGACTGGCAGCTCGATGCCGAGCAATTAGCTCGCAACGTGAGGGCCTTTAACCCATGGCCTATTTGTTTTACCAAGATGCAAGGCAATACCGTCAAGGTGTGGCAAGCCGACGTTGTTACCGAGCAAGGTGCACCTGGGCAAATATTGCGGGCCGATAAAAACGGTATTGTGGTCGCCTGTGCCAACCATGCTCTGTGCATTACCGAGCTTCAACCGCCAGGCAAAAAACCTATGTCTGCCCAAGACTTTTTAAACGGCCGAGCCGATTGGGTTAGTGTGGGTAGCACCTTGGCACATATTGCAGGCGAAACCCATGAGTAATGTTCGCGCCCAAGCGGCGCACACACTTTATCACGTCGTCGATCGCGGGGTTTCTCTCTCGGCAGCTCTGCCCCGCTACAGCCGGGACCTCAATCCAAAAGATAAAGCCTTGATGCAGCAAATCTGTTATGGCGTCTTACGCTACCTGCCAAGCCTAGAGTTTTATTGTCAGCAACTGCTGGACGAGCCCCTCAAAGGTAAACGTCGTGTCTATCAGTTTTTACTCTATGTTGGCCTGTACCAATTAATACATATGCGTGTTCCCGAGCATGCCGCAGTGGGTGAAACCGTTAATGCACTCAAAGCGATGCGCGCACCTGGCCTGAAGGGCCTAGTTAATGCCGTATTACGCAATTTCCAGCGCCAACGCGATGAGCTCGAAGCCGCAGCAACACAGATCGATGCTTGTAAATATAATCACCCAGGCTGGTTATTAAAAAAGCTTAAGCGCGACTACCCAGAACATTGGCACACCATTGTTGCCCAAAACCAGACGCAAGCGCCCATGTGGTTACGCGTGAATCAACGTCAGTATTCTTGCGAGCAATATGCGCACCTGCTCAGCAAACAAGGTATCGAGTACAGTCAATTTGCCGATTACCAAGATGCAATAAAGCTTAAAAAAGCTGTGGATGTACAGAAACTACCAGAGTTTTTCGCAGGGGCAAGCTCTGTCCAAGATGCAGCTGCCCAGCAAGCCGCGAGGCTGCTTGGCGCACAAGATGGTGAATATGTGCTCGACGCCTGCGCCGCGCCGGGCGGCAAAACCTGTCACATACTTGAGTTGGCCGATGCAAAAGTGGTGGCACTTGACTGTGACGCTGAACGTCTAGACAAAGTGCGCGCTAACTTACAGCGATTACATCTTGATGCCGAACTTGTTTGCGCCCAAGCACAAGACACTGAGTCATGGTGGCAAGGTCAGCAATTTGATCGCATTTTATTGGATGTTCCCTGCTCAGCAACAGGGGTGATACGCCGTCATCCTGATATTAAGTGGTTAAGACGGCACTCTGATATTGACGAGCTCGCCAAGCTACAGGGACAAATCCTTGATGCTATTTGGCCATTATTGAAGCCGGGCGGGACTTTACTTTATGCCACTTGTTCGGTGCTATCAGAAGAGAATCAAGAGCAGATGAAAGCCTTCTTCACACGCCATAGTGATGCTCAGCATAGCCCCCTGCACGAGCAAGACTCTTTAGCTCAACCAGGGTGGCAATTATTACCTGGCGACACCGATGGCTTCTATTACGCAAAAATAATAAAACAGTGATATAGCAATGAAAATTATCATCTTAGGCGCGGGGCAAGTCGGCGGAACACTGGCTGAAAATCTTGTCGGCGAGCAGAACGAAATCACCGTTGTCGACATTGATGGCGATCGCTTGCGCGAGCTACAGGACAAATATGACCTGCAAGGAGTCACTGGGCACAGTGCTCACCCCGATATTTTGCGTAAGGCCGGCGCTGAAGATGCTGATATGATTATTGCCGTCACCAGCTCCGATGAAGTCAACATGGTGGCCTGCCAAGTGGCCTACAGTATTTTTAATACACCCACCAAGATTGCCCGTATTCGCTCGGAGCAATACCTGCGCTATCGTCAGCAGTTGTTCCATAATGACGATTTGCCGGTGGATCACTATATCGCTCCTGAGCAACTTGTTACCAAGTACATCCGTCGCCTCATTGATTACCCAGGGGCCTTACAAGTGCTGCAATTTGCCGATGGCAAGTTGTCTCTGGTCGCAGTCAAAGCCTACTATGGCGGTTTACTCGTTGGTTATGCGCTATCAGCATTGAAAGAGCACATTCCCAATGTAGAGACTCGTGTTGCTGCAATTTACCGCCAAGGCAAGGCTATTAAACCCTTGGGCACCACTGTGATTGAAGCCGACGATGAGATCTTTTTTATTGCCGCAACCAAGCATATTCGTGCGGTAATGAGTGAACTGCAAAAGCTTGAGCGTTCTTATAAGAAGATCATGATCGCCGGTGGCGGTAACATTGGTGCTGGCTTAGCGCGCTCGTTGGAAAAAAACCATAGCGTTAAGCTGCTGGAACGTAACCCACAACGAGCTGAGCAACTATCTGAAATGCTCGATGATACTGTGGTTTTTTGTGGTGATGCGTCTGATCAGGAGCTGCTATCAGAAGAGCATATTGAGCAAGTCGATGTATTCATTGCGGTGACCAATGACGACGAAGCCAATATTATGTCAGCGATGTTGGCAAAACGTATGGGGGCGCAAAAAACCATGGTGCTCATTCAACGTGGCGCCTATGTTGACTTGGTGCAAGGCGGCGAAATTGACATTGCTATTTCACCACAGCAAGCGACCATTTCAGCCCTGCTGACTCACGTAAGACGCGGTGACATCGTCAATGTTTACTCGTTACGTAAAGGCGCGGCAGAGGCAATTGAAGCCGTAGCCCATGGTGATGAGAACACCTCTAAAGTGGTAGGCAGAGCTATCTCTGAAATTAAACTACCTGCAGGGACCACTATTGGCGCTATCGTGCGCAATGATGACGTACTGATAGCCCATGATGATACAGTGATCCAAAGTGGTGACCATGTCATTATGTTCTTGATAGATAAAAAACACATTCATGTGGTTGAGAAGCTCTTCCAAGTCAGCGCAATGTTTCTGTAATACATAAAAAAGCAGCCTTAGTGGGTGGACTAAGACTGCTTTTGCGTTGCTCTAATGGGTCTGGGTATTTACTCAGCGTGAGAAAATTCTTCCTTAGATAGCTCGCCATTTCCATCAATATCAAGCTCATCAAATTTAGTTAGAATCGCTGCATCTGCACTTGCCTCTTCCTTGCTGATGCTGCCATTACCGTCGACATCCAATGTATCAAAAGTAGAACCTGCGATAGCTGTTGCAGAAGAAGCCAAAATCGCCATAGCAAGTAGTGTGTTAGTCGTTTTCATCATGCTTTCCTCTTAGTTGGCGTTAAATTACTCAGCTTTTGCGAATTCTTTTTCGCTCAGCTCACCGTCTTTATTGGCGTCCAAATCCTTGAACTGCTGCATTAGCTCTGGATACTTAGACGCTTCTTCCATGCTGATAGCGCCGTTGCTATCTACGTCTACACTGTTAAAGTCCATATCCAATGCGAATGCTGATGATGCGCTTACTAAACCTACGATAGCGACTGCTTTTGTTGAATTTTTCATAATGTATCCTCTTTACTGTGTGGTGTTGTCAGGTGTTGCGCAGCCGTTACTGCGCTTTAGCAAATTCTTGCTCAGATAGCTCACCGTTCATGTCAGTATCCAAGTCTTTAAATTGACTCATAAGCTCAGGATACTTAGACGCCTCTTCCATGCTGATAGCGCCGTTGCCGTCGGCATCAATAGTGTTAAAATCTGCATCCAATGCGAAAGCTGAAGATGCGCCTACAAGTGCCATTAATGCGACTGTGTGTTTCATGGTTTTCATAACTTGCTCCTTACCTTGTTTGGTAAATAATTGGGTTACTCGGCTTTTTCGAACTCTGCTTTTGAGAGCTCACCGTTGCCATCTGTATCGAGTTGATCGAACTGCTCCATTAGAGCGGCATCGACAGAGGCCTCTTGAACACTGATAGCGCCATTGCCGTCGGCATCAAGTGCGTTAAAATCTGCTGCAAATACAGCGCTTGATGCAGCTAAAGTGACAAATGCGATTGTTGACGTCATACCTTTCATAACAAATCCCTCTTAACGGAAATAAAGTGCGTGAGAAAGAGCGAATAGCGCTCAAATATTGCTTAAGCTTGCTCGAACTCTTCTTTTGAAAGCTCACCGTTACCATCGGTATCTAGCTTGTCGAAGTGCTTGCTAAGCTCTGCATCCACTGCTGCTTCTTGCTTGCTGATAGCGCCATTGCCGTCTGCATCTAAGGTAGAGAAATCTGCTGCAAATGCTGCGCTTGAAGCTGCTAAAGTGATAAGTGCTAAAGTTGAAGTCATGCGTTTCATAATAAGTATCCTTCTGGACTGAAAACTAAAATCTGAAATTGATGTTTAAACTAAGCGCTTAAGCTTGTTCAAACTCTTCTTTTGACAGCTCACCGTTACCATCG
>NZ_BCAI01000028.1:0-12617 GCF_001293805.1 Pseudoalteromonas sp. SW0106-04
ACGAAGGAGCGCAAGCCAAGCGTTTTGCGTCCAATTGCCATAATGGCCTTGTTATATTTACTTTATTTGCACACTCGTTGGTTCTTCATTTCTTAGTTCTGACAAATTTTTATCGAAGTCTTTTGATACTTTAGAATACCAATACTCAAGTAATTTAGAATTACAGTTGCTATCAAGAAGCGGTTGAATTGATTCTTCAGCCATTTCTAGTGTGAGTTCGGGATCGCCAATAATTGAGTTGAATTTTTTATACGATACCCGTGTTTTTTCTAAAGTTAATTTATTAATTTCTTCAATTTGCTTTTTCGTCAATGAATAGGATGTACTGCATTTGGAGTCTACCAACGCAAAAGTAACGTCATACATGTTTAGGTTGCCAATATATTTGGCTAAACGAAGAGCTTGCTGATCTGCATGAGCACTCGATGCGATCATAAAAGAAAGTATAAATTGACTAAACTTCAACGGGTGAACTCCATGTAAATATAACGCCGTGCTAAACGGCACAAAATGCTTGGCTAAAATTTGCGAGGAACGAGCACAGCCAAGCTTTTTGTGTCCGCCCTTTAAGCACTTTGTTAAGTTACTAATACTCTAAGCAATATACGCCTGCTTCACTAGCCCATTTTTTAATTTCAGATATGACACTATCGTTTTGAATGTAAAAAACATTCGTGTAATCCCAACTTTCAAAATACACTGCATTAAATTCGGGTAGAACTAATTTGCAGAATTTATCTGATGAATCGTTATCACCTGCTGGCTGTAGGTAATCTAACATAGCTTCTTGAGAGCCAAATTTTCTAAAGCATGGGTAACACTTATCCCATTTACCTTTGAATTTGAAATTAAGCACTTCAGTATTTGCTGCCATTACTTTAGCAAAATTGTACAAAGCTTCATTTCTCTGCAAATGCTCTTCTCTTGAAGGGTAATCATTTTGAAACTCTTCACGAGTTAACCAATGATCAAAAACCGATACTGCTATTCTTTCATAGTGAGATGAATCTTCGGCGCCGTAAATTTTAAATAGTTCTGGGAAATTGGAGTTAAGCTCCTTTTGCCTATATTTACTTAGATTTATAAATTTACGCACGTCCTATCCTAGTAACTTAACAGCTTATTAGTGAGACCTTACAAGGTTTGCTACCTTGTAAGATAGGAGGTGGCCTATGATGTATAGACACACTAATGAAGCTTCAAAAAATTAAATTAAATCTTACACTAATAGAAGTAATCACATTTCACAACAAGAAGGCTGCACCCCTTTATACGTTACAGCGAAACTTAAACGGTGATTTAAGTCACAAATTTCGATAGTTGAAAGCCTGCGGTACATAAGCTGGAGTTGTTTAAAATTAACCGAATTCATTATCATAGAGTCTTTGTAGGTGGCAAGCTTTGGAAGGAGCGCATTGGCTGGTACAACACCCTAGCTGGTGTTAGGAAAGTACTACCCACAACAAGTTAGAGATTAATATTGGTCACTCGCTCAAAAAAGCCGGTAACTAAGGAAAAGTGGCTTATATTAGTTCGAATTTGCCACTGCCCCCAAACCGTTCTAATAAAAAAGCGAGTGAGTTTACCTCCACCCGCTTTCAGAACTCCTTTCCTTCTTCATAGGTATTTAACTGTTACACGCTCATAGCAGTACACCCAAAAGATTAAAAGAATAAGATTTCCAGTGTGAGTAGCACGAGCATCACGATATTCGCGAGCCAGCCGATCATAAAGAAGTAACTTCGGGGGCTGGGGTTGGATTCAGTGGCAATCACGTAGTAAAGCAGCATATGAACGACTCTAGCGGCGACAAATACTGCGCTGGCAATAGCGAAGATGGGCCCTGACACCCCCAAGTGCAGACCGACCAAAGCACAAACAATATAGAGTGGCGCGTTTTCTAATGTATTTTGAAACGTTCGGTGGGCACGAAAAATAAATGAGTCGTGAGACAGGTTATCATCAATTTTTCCAGGCACGGCGTTATCGGCCCTCGCCTTTACAGTTGATGCCACAAACCACTGCGCTACCAACATCCAGGCAAACAACACCAATGACACCAAAATAACCGCAGAATAGTCCATACTTTCTCCTTGTAACTTGCTTTGTATTAGCTACGGTCAAGGCGTGCGGTGCGATCAAAAAAGGCCGCTAAAAATGCGGCCTTTTCAATAAGCTACTGATAATTACGCAGCACTGATACGCTCTAACCCACCCATGTAAGGGCGCAGCGCCTGTGGCACTTCTATACTGCCATCCGCCTGTTGGTAATTCTCCAAAATAGCCACTAACGTACGGCCCACGGCTAACCCTGAACCATTGAGTGTATGCAACAGCTCTGGTTTTTTCTCGCCCGCGCGACGGAAACGCGCTTGCATACGGCGCGCTTGGAAGTCGCCCATATTTGAACAAGACGAAATTTCGCGATAGGTGTCTTGTGCTGGCAACCACACTTCTAAGTCATAGGTTTTCATTGCACCAAAGCCCATATCGCCGGTACACAACACCACTTTACGATATGGCAACTCAAGCGCCTGCAAGATTTGCTCGGCATGAGAAGTTAGATCTTCCAGTGCCTGCATTGAGTCTTCAGGTTTAACCAATTGCACTAACTCAACTTTATCGAACTGGTGCTGACGAATTAAGCCCCGCGTATCGCGGCCATAGCTGCCCGCTTCACTACGAAAACACGGTGTATGGGCAGTCATTCGTACTGGCAGCTCTTTTTCTTCAAAGATTTCATCACGCGCACAGTTCGTCAGTGGCACTTCAGCGGTAGGGATCAGGCTGAAGCCATCATCGTGATCACCCAGTTTCTCTGTGTGGAATAAGTCTTCTGCAAACTTAGGTAGCTGACCTGTGCCTAACAAGCTGTCTTTATTCACTAAATAAGGCACATACATTTCGGTATAGCCGTTTTTATCGGTGTGCGTATCGAGCATAAATTGCACCAACGCGCGATGCATGCGCGCGATTTGCCCACGCATTACTGTAAAGCGGGCACCCGAGAGCTTCACCCCGGCTTCAAAATCCAGCCCTTTATCCAGCGCTTCGCCTAAATCAACGTGGTCTTTAACCTCAAAGTCATAGCTTTTTGGCTCACCCCAGCGGCTCACCTCGACGTTGTCGTCTTCATCGTTGCCCGCAGGAACATCTTCTGCTGGCAAATTAGGCAGGCCTAAGGCAATGTCTTTTAATTCATTGAGGACGGCATCTTGCTCTTTTTTGGCATTTTCGAGCTCATCACCTAAGTTGGCAACGGCATCCAATAAAGGTTGAATATCTTCACCCTTCGCCTTCGCTTGACCAATGGCTTTGGAACGGGAGTTACGCTCGCTTTGTAATTCTTGCGTTTTAGTCTGTAGCGCTTTACGTTGTTCTTCGAGTTGTGCCAGTTTCGCTACGTCTAATTCAAAGCCACGTGCCTTTAAACGGGCTGCTGTTTGCTCTACGTCCTGACGAAGATACTTTGAGTCTAACATGTGAGTTTTTAACCTTTTTGCGTTGTTAGCATGAGGCCTATCCAAGCCATAAATATACACATCCCCACATTAAGGAGGACGTTTAACGCCACTTTCAACCACTGCCCTTGCTGAAGCAACAACAGCGTATCCATGGAAAATGTAGAAAATGTTGTCAGCGCGCCCAAAAACCCGACTCCGAGTGTGACGCGGTGCGGATGCGATAGCATTTCGCGATCCAACAGGCCATATAATATGCCCATTAACAATGAACCGAGAATATTAACCGCCAGCGTGCCAAAAGGGAATCCCTTAGGCAGCAGTTTTAGTGCTAATTCACTTATACCAAAGCGGGCGCAGGCACCCAAGGCCCCGCCAATGGCAATAAAAAAGTAGGTACTAAGAGCGCTCATAGCGCTTCCTGTCACTTTGCGCATCACGCTCTTGCAAATAAGCAAGTTTATCACTAATGCGTTTTTCTAAACCACGATCGCTCGGGTGATAATAGCGGCTGTCAGCAATCTCCTCGGGGAAGAAGTTCTCGCCTGCTGCATAGGCTCCCGGCTCGTTGTGGGCATAGCGATAATCCTCGCCGAAGCCCTGCTCTTTCATTAATTGCGTGGGCGCATTGCGAATGTGATAAGGCACATCGAGGTGAGCGGTCTCTTTCGCATGACGTTTGGCCTCATTAAAGGCCATATATACGGCATTACTTTTCGGCGCACTAGCTAGGTATAAGGTGGCTTGAGCTATGGCTCGTTCACCTTCGCTGGGGCCAACGCGGTGAAAAATATCCCAAGCATTCAGCGCCACCTCCATCGCTTTGGGATCTGCATTGCCGATGTCTTCGGTGGCAATCGCTAATAGCCGCCGCGCCACATACAAGGGATCGCCTCCGGCGGTGAGAATACGGCAATACCAATACAATGCCGCGTCCGGCGCAGAGCCGCGCACTGATTTATGAAAAGCAGAAATCAAATCGTAGTAATGATCGCCCCCCTTATCGTATTGAGCAACCATTTGCGGCGCGACTTGCTTGAGCACCGCCTGATTAATACAGCCTTGGTGTTGCTGCGCCAGATTTGCCGCCACTTCCAGCAGATTAAGTACACTGCGAGCATCGCCATTGGCGCTGTGGCACAACTGCTCAAGGCTATCGGGCTCGATGGTCACGCCTTGCTGGCGAAGAATGTCATCCTGTTGCAGGGCCTGATTCACTACTGCCTGCAAATCTTCTGCTGACAGCTTTTTTAGCGTGTACACTCTGGCGCGCGACAGCACGGCGTTATTCAGTGCAAAAGAGGGGTTCTCTGTGGTGGCGCCAATAAAGATGAAGGTGCCGTTTTCAACATGCGGCAATAGTGCATCTTGCTGCGACTTATTAAAGCGGTGTACTTCATCCACAAACAATAAGCTGCGTTTGCCTTGTTGTTGCAGCAAGTCGCTGGCACTGGCAACGGCCTCACGGATATCTTTCACCCCGGCGCTGACCGCTGACAACTCCAAAAACTGGGCATCACTGTGGTGCGCAATAATATGCGCCAGCGTGGTCTTACCGACTCCAGGTGGCCCCCACAAAATTAAGCTGTGACAGTGGCCACTTTTAATGGCCTGATACAAGGGTTGCTCTGTGCCTAATATGTGGCTTTGGCCGATGTACTGATCCAATGTGTGTGGGCGCATGCGCGCCGCCAACGGGCGCACATCGGGGGCAAAATCTAGGGAGAAATTATTCGCCACGGTTTATCTCGGCTTGTGGCGCACGCTGGTCATCAACAAACACGTGCTCAGGAATGGTAAATTCAAACACGCTGTCATCAATATCAACATTGCGCTTGGGCGCATCAAAATGAAAGTGTGAACGCTGACCTGATTGGTCAAGCACCTCAAGCGCCGCAACTTGTTGCTGCTCATCAAAATGCAACGTCAGCTTTTCTACTTGCGCATCTTCAGTATTTTTCGGAGTAATCTCAAAGCCGGCTTCGATGTGCTTGATACTAAACTGCTGCCACAACTCGTCATCTTCTGTGGTGAGCAGAATAAACGGCGTATTATCAATTAGTTTAGAGGTATCCAGTACCGTCACTTGCTCGGCGAAAGGGTCAAAGTAATAGCTATCAACCCCGTTGGATACAAACAAGGTTTCGTCTGGTTGTTGTTGCTCCCAACGAATTTTCCGTGGTTGTTCTAGTTGCAACGTGCCTTTACTTTCACTCACCAGCTGCCCCTGCGGGTCAAACACTTGCTGTGAAAAAGCCGAGCTGAGCGAGTCCAAACCCTTTAGCTGTTGTTGCAGCATCTGTGCGTCGTCGGCAAAAACCGTAGATGAAAACAGGGCGACACTTGCCACTGCGCTATATAAAAATTGTTTCATATTACTTCCTTAGCCAGCGTTATTCTTAACTAGCACTTCGCGGGCGCCATTATGGCCGGGCGAACTGACTAAACCGGAGTGCTCCATTTGTTCAACCAATCGCGCCGCGCGGTTATAACCAACACGCAGTTTACGCTGTACACTTGATACCGACACACGACCACTTTCAATAACAAAAGCGCAGGCCTCGTCATACAGTGGGTCTGATTCATCGTCGCCGTCTTCGGATGTTTCCCCTGGCAGCAATACGTCTTCGACGGCGTCACCATTGAGTATTTCATCCACATAATCAGGTTTACCTCGGGCCTTCCAATCACTCACAACCGCGTGAACCTCATGGTCGTCAACAAAGGCGCCATGAACACGGATTGGCACACTGGTCCCGGGTGGTAAATACAGCATGTCACCCATGCCTAAAAGATGCTCGGCCCCTTGTTGGTCAAGAATAGTGCGCGAGTCTATTTTCGAGGACACCTGAAACGCCATACGTGTAGGGATATTGGCTTTGATCAGGCCGGTGATCACATCCACCGATGGACGCTGTGTAGCCAATACCAAATGAATGCCTGCAGCCCGTGCTTTTTGTGCGATTCGGGCAATGAGCTCTTCCACTTTTTTACCAACAATCATCATCATATCGGCGAATTCATCAATCACCACGACAATGCTGGGTAACTTGTCTAGCTCTTGCGGCCCATCAGCCATGCCATCTGTATCTTTGAACAAAGGATCTAAAATAGGTTCCCCTGCGGCTTTAGCATCAAGCACTTTTTGGTTGTAGCCCTTAAGGTTACGCACCCCTAAAGCCGACATCAATTTATAGCGGCGCTCCATTTCACCAACACACCAACGCAGTGCATTGGCCGCTTCTTTCATATCAGTAACCACTTCACACAGTAGGTGTGGGATCCCCTCGTACACCGATAACTCCAGCATTTTCGGGTCGATCATGATCATGCGCACATCTTCTGGTGGCGATTTATATAGCAAGCTTAAAATCATCACATTAACGCCCACTGACTTACCCGAGCCGGTGGTACCCGCTACCAACAAGTGCGGCATTTTGGCTAGGTCTGCAACCACAGGTTGCCCGGCAATGTCTTTACCTAACACCATGGTCAGTGGCGATTTATTTTGCTCAAACTTAGGAGCATTAATCACTTCTGATAGGCGCACAATTTCGCGGTGTTTATTAGGCAGCTCAAGACCGACATAGGTTTTCCCTGGGATCACCTCGACCACACGGACACTGACCGCAGATAACGAGCGTGCTAAGTCTTTCGACAAACCGGAGATTTTCGCGACCTTTACACCCGGTGCTAAATCGAGTTCAAAGCGTGTAACTACCGGACCAGGATAAACTCCAACAACCGACGCTTGTACGCCAAAATCTTGCAGTTTGCTCTCAACTAACCGAGAGACAGCCTCGAGCTCTTCTTCAGAAATGGGGTTTTTCTGTTTATCCGGCCTATCAAGTAAATCCAACGAAGGTAGCGGCTCCATGGGCGGCTTTTCTTCTAATAGCTGTTCGAATTTCTCTTTGGCTGTTGGCGCTTTTTTGTGTGCCACAGTGGTTGTTGCCACTGAATTGTTGGTCTCTTTGTGCGCTGATGTATCAGCCGTATTTGCCCCTTTATTTTGGGGCTGTGTACTTGGGGTTGCCTCGGTGGGCGCTTGGTCTAGCTCGTTGAGCGCGCTGACGGTATCAAAGCCCTCATCATCAATGGCGCTAAAATTCATCTCATCGCCGAGCATGGCATCAATATCATCAAATGCCGGATGTTGTTTAGGCGCCTCTTTAGTAGCGTTCTGCGTATCACTGTCACTGCTTTGTTCCTGCCAAGGCTCTTTTTTAGGTTCAGGCGCAAACATAGCCGCAGCTTTATCTAACAATGATTTGTTTTTATCAGCTTCAACTTCTGTGTCGGCGTTATCGCTTTTAATTTCTAGCTTTGGCTCGTGAGCGCTCTGCGTCGCTTCCACTTGTGGATTTGGCTCATTGGCCAAGCTGCGCTGCTCTGCTTCAGCAAACTCACTTTGGTATTGGCCACGTTTGCTTTGCAACCATTGCCAGACAAACAAGGCCGCTTTCATAACATACGCGCCCAAGGTATCAACAAATTGAACCCAAGAAACACCTGTAAGTAAGGTCATACCAGCAAAGAAAAAGCATAATAATAGGATTGAGGTACCCGTGAAATTAAATGCTGGCATCATCGCACCGGCAATAACATCCCCCACTACCCCGCCGGAAGAAAAATAAAAAATATCGTCAAAATTAATGGAGCTAATAGCGCAAGCGCTTAATGTGAACAGTACTAGCCCGATGAGGCGCAGCGCCAAGGTAACATAATCTAAGCTAAGCACTCTGTGGGGGCGTTTAAAAACGAGATACCCAAACAGTTGAATGGCTGCGGGAACTAAAAACGCCAACCAACCAAAACTAAATAATAAAATATCCGCCACCCACGCACCCGCAGTGCCGGTGATATTTTTAACATCGACAAACTCACCTGTTTGCGACCAGGACGGATCGGCTGGGTCAAAACTCACCAGCGCACACAAAATAAAAATGGCTAGCGCGGTGCTGACTATTAAGCCAGTTTCAAGCAGTCTTTGGACACCATTTAGGCGCATATTCCATTATCCTTATTCTTTCTTTCGATACTACAGCGCATTACTCTTACCTTATCAATTCTCAGCTGAATATGCACTGGGTTTATAATCAGTAATTGTAATCGGCACGAGCATTAACGGGCCCTTAAGGAACTTGTGGACGGATAATTAATGCCTCTTCACCCTTTACTTCTTCCATGACCACATAAGTGCGGCTTTCGCTGATATTGGGTAGCTTCAGCAAAATATCGCCAAGCACCTGACGATACTCAGACATATCGGTCACTCGTGTTTTCAGCAAAAAGTCGAAGTTCCCTGATACTAAGTGGCATTCCACAATCTCATCGTGCTTTTTTACCGCTTGGTTAAATTCGTCAAACACATCGGGAGATGTTTTGGTAATGGTCACTTCCACATACACCAGCAGCGCCTGACCGAGCTTGGCGGGGTCGACCACCGCTTTGTAACCACGAATATACCCTTCACGCTCAAGTTTTTTCACGCGTTCCAAACAAGGGGTCGCACTGAGGCCAATTCGTTTTGCCAATTCAACGTTGGAAATACGGCCATCCCGTTGCAATTCGACTAAAATTTTACGGTCGATGCGGTCTAGTTGTGTATACATAGTTAATGAAAGTGGATTTATCTAATTTTACTTTGATTTAAGTGTATTCAACTGGCTTGAAAATGTAAAACAGTGAGACACACTATTTAGGCATAAGTACAATAGTGAAAAATTTTCCTGTTCACAAAAGGTATAGTAACTATGATTATTGGTGTACCAAAAGAGATAAAAAACCATGAGTACCGTGTTGGTATGATCCCAGCCAGCGCGCGTGAGCTTATCAACCATGGTCACGAAGTCATTGTTGAAACGAATGCTGGTTTAGGCATTGGTTTTACTGACGAAGATTACATCGAAGTAGGCGCAAAAATCTTACCAAATGCGGCAGATGTGTTCGCCCAAGCAGAGATGATCATCAAAGTAAAAGAGCCGCAAGCTGTTGAGCGTGCGATGCTACGCCAAGATCAAATCTTGTTTACTTACCTTCACCTAGCGCCAGATTTACCACAAACTGAAGACCTAGTGAAAAGCGGCGCTATCTGTATCGCATACGAGACCGTAACCGATGCTAAAGGCGGTTTACCGCTACTTGCGCCAATGTCAGAAGTGGCGGGTCGTATGTCTATCCAAGCTGGTGCTCAGGCACTTGAAAAGTCAAAGCAAGGCCTTGGCATGTTGCTTGGTGGCGTACCAGGTGTTGAGCCTGCTAAAGTTGTGGTTATCGGCGGCGGTATGGTTGGCCGTAACGCAGCCCAAATGGCTGTCGGCCTAGGCGCTGATGTGACCATTTTAGACCGTAACGTTGATGTACTACGTAGCCTTAACGCTCAGTTTGGTTCGCTTGCTAAAGTAGTGTATTCAACTGCCGACGCGCTAGAGAAGCACGTACTGGATGCCGACTTAGTGATTGGTGGCGTACTTATCCCAGGTGCTGCAGCACCTAAGCTTGTGACTGCTGAGCACATCAAAGCAATGAAACCTGGTGCCGCAATTGTTGACGTAGCTATCGACCAAGGTGGTTGTATTGCGACTTCAAAGCCAACCACTCATGACGAGCCAACATACATTGTTGATGACGTAGTTCACTACTGCGTTGCGAATATGCCAGGTGCAGTACCGCGTACATCAACTTTCGCGCTTAACAACGCGACATTGCCGTACATCATCAAGCTGGCTAACAAAGGCTACAAGCAAGCACTTCTTGAAGACGAGCACTTCCTAGAAGGCCTTAACGTCATCAAAGGTAAAGTAACTTATAAAGAAGTTGCTGAAGCATTTGATATGGAATACCTTGACCCACGCACTGCGGTTGAGAGCCTATAACGACAAGTTATAAGTAACTAAATATAAAGGGCAGATACATTATCTGCCCTTTTTTATTGCCGATTAAAAACTATTCCAGATTATCTATGACCCTACCCCGAATAACGCGAAGCTTGTAAGCCATTAATCATAAAGCTCTATACTCAGTGGCTGTTAATTAAGAGGAAGATGAGACGGTCGGATACACTCGTTTTGGACAAAAGTGAGTTACAGGTGAACCGTAAATTGATAGCCTAGAAATTATCTAGATTTCTCAGGAGTTATCACAATTAAAATGTTCTGCACTTTCCCAGACTTTAGAATGCTCTATAACTTCTAGAAATTCTTTGCCACTAAACCCATTTTTGTACAGTGAGTGCGCTTCGGAAACAAGGTTCATCTCCTCACCTGACGCTAGTGATGACCGGAGTTTTTGTTCTTGGTTACATAAGAAGTGGGCATTGTCGGCTAATGCAATAAGAAGCTCTTCTATTGTTACTTTCATAAAACCTGAAAAATACTCATGGTCAAATTCAATGGATGTGTCGGCAATAAACCCAACTACGTTGGGAGTTTCGGTAGTTAACTTTAAAGTTTTTCTAAGCTGATCATCTATTTGAATCTCCCTTATTATTGCATCAACTTTCTTCCTCACTTGTATACCTGCTTTGCGTAAAGTTTTATCTCGATGATAAAAGATTTCAGACTTAGTCGTTCTGCAATACGTAGATTTAACTTCGATAACAATCACGATGTTATCTATTACACAAATTAAATCTATTTCCCCAGCTTCTGATCCTCCACAGCTTTTAGCGGTAAAGTTTTTTAACACTGAGAACCCTCTGAGCTTGAATTCATCACCTAGCTGGTTTTCGATTCTTGTTGTCTCATCCTTCAATGAGCTACGTTGGTTTGCAAATCGGCGTAGATTATTTACAGCATTAACTGAACTTATTTGAGCTGACATTAGCCAAGGGAGTTGAACACAATAACTACCCATTTTAAAGACAGGTTTTTCAGTTAGTTGTTGAAGTTCAATAGGCGGTGAGGCTTTCAAAAGCGCACTGCCTTTTTTCAAATCAAGGCACCAGAAATCTAAAATTGCTTTAGCTGCATTGATATTGCCATTAGGGAAATCATCCGATACCGTCCAGCCGACAATACTGTTGACCTTATCTTTCCAAAGCGACCATGTGATGGGGAATCGATTTTGTCCTGTCGTTAGTCCTTGTATGGCAACTAATCCAATGGCTTTCTTCCAATCACCTACCTCTGCATACTCTCGATCAAATGCTTCGATATACTCCTTGAAATAAAAAGATATCATTAGCTCTTGAGCTAGTAGTGCTTGAAACAGATTGACGTTGAATCCTGAACTAACAGTCACGGATGATGTAAATCCATACACTCTCTGAAGTTCAAGTAAACTTGCTATTGCTTTGACGTAAGCTAATTGGTTTCTTTCATGGTTCTCACTTGTTCCAATTTGTTTGGATGCCATACCAGAATTTATGAACTCATCTACTGCTAAATTAAACCAATAACCCTTAAGCGCTTTTTGTCGATTTCCATTCCGCTCCCATGTATCGTCTAAATCACTATCTAGATGCGTCAATGTTAAACGTTCATTTTTGACCGAAAAAAGAAGCGAATCATCAAAACAGAATGGATAAACACTCTGAGATATAAACTCATCAAGTTCCACTTGAGCTTGCACTAATTGACTGAAAACCTCTAAAAAAGCCTCTGCTCTAGAATTATCTTCATTTGAAGGAAAAATGAGAGGAGCAAGATATTTCTTTAAAGACTGTGAAATCTTTAAATCGTTTAAGGTAAAACTTTCATTTGATACATGTCTCAGCTTCCATTGCATTAATTTTGTTAACGCTCTTATCTGTGAATCTGCACTTATGAGCCCACCGTCAAACGAAACAGCCTGTTCCTTTAAGTGTTTAAATGAGTAAGCAGCAGATAATGACATCAACTCAAACAAAGTTAAAGTCTGTAACGGTTCGCTGAATTCCTTTACTAAATTTAGCCTGTCTTTATGTGCTGATTGGAATGCTTCGCATATAGTGATGAGTTCTACTAGTTCATGTGGGTTTTGATTGGCTAGTGTTCTAATCTCGTTCCACTTTGCATGCTCTTTCTTTAAAACCAATTGAGAACGACGAATTGCAGTACGAATAGTCACTGGAGACTCTGCGTAAATCTTAGTCATTAAGTTGAAGTTTTTGGCGATATCCTGTGCGAAATAGCGTGTTAACGCGAGTATGAAAATATCAGTTTTATATGTTGA
>NZ_BCAI01000029.1:0-5386 GCF_001293805.1 Pseudoalteromonas sp. SW0106-04
TTTTAAAAGAGCGTGGATTACTATCTGAGTCCGATGCTGTTCAACCACTAATAGGTAAGAAATCATGAGTCAAGTTACTGAACAATCCGTACGTTTCCAGACCGCTTTGGCCTCTATTAAGCTCATTCAGGCTTCTGCCGTTTTGGATTTAACCGAAGATGATTTCGATTTTCTGACGAGTAACAAAGTTTGGATTGCTACTGACCGCTCTCGTGCTCGTCGCTGCGTTGAGGCTTGCGTTTATGGTACGCTGGACTTTGTAGGATACCCTCGCTTTCCTGCTCCTGTTGAGTTTATTGCTGCCGTCATTGCTTATTATGTTCATCCCGTCAACATTCAAACGGCCTGTCTCATCATGGAAGGCGCTGAATTTACGGAAAACATTATTAATGGCGTCGAGCGTCCGGTTAAAGCCGCTGAATTGTTCGCGTTTACCTTGCGTGTACGCGCAGGAAACACTGACGTTCTTACTGACGCAGAAGAAAACGTGCGTCAAAAATTACGTGCAGAAGGAGTGATGTAATGTCTAAAGGTAAAAAACGTTCTGGCGCTCGCCCTGGTCGTCCGCAGCCGTTGCGAGGTACTAAAGGCAAGCGTAAAGGCGCTCGTCTTTGGTATGTAGGTGGTCAACAATTTTAATTGCAGGGGCTTCGGCCCCTTACTTGAGGATAAATTATGTCTAATATTCAAACTGGCGCCGAGCGTATGCCGCATGACCTTTCCCATCTTGGCTTCCTTGCTGGTCAGATTGGTCGTCTTATTACCATTTCAACTACTCCGGTTATCGCTGGCGACTCCTTCGAGATGGACGCCGTTGGCGCTCTCCGTCTTTCTCCATTGCGTCGTGGCCTTGCTATTGACTCTACTGTAGACATTTTTACTTTTTATGTCCCTCATCGTCACGTTTATGGTGAACAGTGGATTAAGTTCATGAAGGATGGTGTTAATGCCACTCCTCTCCCGACTGTTAACACTACTGGTTATATTGACCATGCCGCTTTTCTTGGCACGATTAACCCTGATACCAATAAAATCCCTAAGCATTTGTTTCAGGGTTATTTGAATATCTATAACAACTATTTTAAAGCGCCGTGGATGCCTGACCGTACCGAGGCTAACCCTAATGAGCTTAATCAAGATGATGCTCGTTATGGTTTCCGTTGCTGCCATCTCAAAAACATTTGGACTGCTCCGCTTCCTCCTGAGACTGAGCTTTCTCGCCAAATGACGACTTCTACCACATCTATTGACATTATGGGTCTGCAAGCTGCTTATGCTAATTTGCATACTGACCAAGAACGTGATTACTTCATGCAGCGTTACCATGATGTTATTTCTTCATTTGGAGGTAAAACCTCTTATGACGCTGACAACCGTCCTTTACTTGTCATGCGCTCTAATCTCTGGGCATCTGGCTATGATGTTGATGGAACTGACCAAACGTCGTTAGGCCAGTTTTCTGGTCGTGTTCAACAGACCTATAAACATTCTGTGCCGCGTTTCTTTGTTCCTGAGCATGGCACTATGTTTACTCTTGCGCTTGTTCGTTTTCCGCCTACTGCGACTAAAGAGATTCAGTACCTTAACGCTAAAGGTGCTTTGACTTATACCGATATTGCTGGCGACCCTGTTTTGTATGGCAACTTGCCGCCGCGTGAAATTTCTATGAAGGATGTTTTCCGTTCTGGTGATTCGTCTAAGAAGTTTAAGATTGCTGAGGGTCAGTGGTATCGTTATGCGCCTTCGTATGTTTCTCCTGCTTATCACCTTCTTGAAGGCTTCCCATTCATTCAGGAACCGCCTTCTGGTGATTTGCAAGAACGCGTACTTATTCGCCACCATGATTATGACCAGTGTTTCCAGTCCGTTCAGTTGTTGCAGTGGAATAGTCAGGTTAAATTTAATGTGACCGTTTATCGCAATCTGCCGACCACTCGCGATTCAATCATGACTTCGTGATAAAAGATTGAGTGTGAGGTTATAACGCCGAAGCGGTAAAAATTTTAATTTTTGCCGCTGAGGGGTTGACCAAGCGAAGCGCGGTAGGTTTTCTGCTTAGGAGTTTAATCATGTTTCAGACTTTTATTTCTCGCCATAATTCAAACTTTTTTTCTGATAAGCTGGTTCTCACTTCTGTTACTCCAGCTTCTTCGGCACCTGTTTTACAGACACCTAAAGCTACATCGTCAACGTTATATTTTGATAGTTTGACGGTTAATGCTGGTAATGGTGGTTTTCTTCATTGCATTCAGATGGATACATCTGTCAACGCCGCTAATCAGGTTGTTTCTGTTGGTGCTGATATTGCTTTTGATGCCGACCCTAAATTTTTTGCCTGTTTGGTTCGCTTTGAGTCTTCTTCGGTTCCGACTACCCTCCCGACTGCCTATGATGTTTATCCTTTGGATGGTCGCCATGATGGTGGTTATTATACCGTCAAGGACTGTGTGACTATTGACGTCCTTCCCCGTACGCCGGGCAATAATGTTTATGTTGGTTTCATGGTTTGGTCTAACTTTACCGCTACTAAATGCCGCGGATTGGTTTCGCTGAATCAGGTTATTAAAGAGATTATTTGTCTCCAGCCACTTAAGTGAGGTGATTTATGTTTGGTGCTATTGCTGGCGGTATTGCTTCTGCTCTTGCTGGTGGCGCCATGTCTAAATTGTTTGGAGGCGGTCAAAAAGCCGCCTCCGGTGGCATTCAAGGTGATGTGCTTGCTACCGATAACAATACTGTAGGCATGGGTGATGCTGGTATTAAATCTGCCATTCAAGGCTCTAATGTTCCTAACCCTGATGAGGCCGTCCCTAGTTTTGTTTCTGGTGCTATGGCTAAAGCTGGTAAAGGACTTCTTGAAGGTACGTTGCAGGCTGGCACTTCTGCCGTTTCTGATAAGTTGCTTGATTTGGTTGGACTTGGTGGCAAGTCTGCCGCTGATAAAGGAAAGGATACTCGTGATTATCTTGCTGCTGCATTTCCTGAGCTTAATGCTTGGGAGCGTGCTGGTGCTGATGCTTCCTCTGCTGGTATGGTTGACGCCGGATTTGAGAATCAAAAAGAGCTTACTAAAATGCAACTGGACAATCAGAAAGAGATTGCCGAGATGCAAAATGAGACTCAAAAAGAGATTGCTGGCATTCAGTCGGCGACTTCACGCCAGAATACGAAAGACCAGGTATATGCACAAAATGAGATGCTTGCTTATCAACAGAAGGAGTCTACTGCTCGCGTTGCGTCTATTATGGAAAACACCAATCTTTCCAAGCAACAGCAGGTTTCCGAGATTATGCGCCAAATGCTTACTCAAGCTCAAACGGCTGGTCAGTATTTTACCAATGACCAAATCAAAGAAATGACTCGCAAGGTTAGTGCTGAGGTTGACTTAGTTCATCAGCAAACGCAGAATCAGCGGTATGGCTCTTCTCATATTGGCGCTACTGCAAAGGATATTTCTAATGTCGTCACTGATGCTGCTTCTGGTGTGGTTGATATTTTTCATGGTATTGATAAAGCTGTTGCCGATACTTGGAACAATTTCTGGAAAGACGGTAAAGCTGATGGTATTGGCTCTAATTTGTCTAGGAAATAACCGTCAGGATTGACACCCTCCCAATTGTATGTTTTCATGCCTCCAAATCTTGGAGGCTTTTTTATGGTTCGTTCTTATTACCCTTCTGAATGTCACGCTGATTATTTTGACTTTGAGCGTATCGAGGCTCTTAAACCTGCTATTGAGGCTTGTGGCATTTCTACTCTTTCTCAATCCCCAATGCTTGGCTTCCATAAGCAGATGGATAACCGCATCAAGCTCTTGGAAGAGATTCTGTCTTTTCGTATGCAGGGCGTTGAGTTCGATAATGGTGATATGTATGTTGACGGCCATAAGGCTGCTTCTGACGTTCGTGATGAGTTTGTATCTGTTACTGAGAAGTTAATGGATGAATTGGCACAATGCTACAATGTGCTCCCCCAACTTGATATTAATAACACTATAGACCACCGCCCCGAAGGGGACGAAAAATGGTTTTTAGAGAACGAGAAGACGGTTACGCAGTTTTGCCGCAAGCTGGCTGCTGAACGCCCTCTTAAGGATATTCGCGATGAGTATAATTACCCCAAAAAGAAAGGTATTAAGGATGAGTGTTCAAGATTGCTGGAGGCCTCCACTATGAAATCGCGTAGAGGCTTTGCTATTCAGCGTTTGATGAATGCAATGCGACAGGCTCATGCTGATGGTTGGTTTATCGTTTTTGACACTCTCACGTTGGCTGACGACCGATTAGAGGCGTTTTATGATAATCCCAATGCTTTGCGTGACTATTTTCGTGATATTGGTCGTATGGTTCTTGCTGCCGAGGGTCGCAAGGCTAATGATTCACACGCCGACTGCTATCAGTATTTTTGTGTGCCTGAGTATGGTACAGCTAATGGCCGTCTTCATTTCCATGCGGTGCACTTTATGCGGACACTTCCTACAGGTAGCGTTGACCCTAATTTTGGTCGTCGGGTACGCAATCGCCGCCAGTTAAATAGCTTGCAAAATACGTGGCCTTATGGTTACAGTATGCCCATCGCAGTTCGCTACACGCAGGACGCTTTTTCACGTTCTGGTTGGTTGTGGCCTGTTGATGCTAAAGGTGAGCCGCTTAAAGCTACCAGTTATATGGCTGTTGGTTTCTATGTGGCTAAATACGTTAACAAAAAGTCAGATATGGACCTTGCTGCTAAAGGTCTAGGAGCTAAAGAATGGAACAACTCACTAAAAACCAAGCTGTCGCTACTTCCCAAGAAGCTGTTCAGAATCAGAATGAGCCGCAACTTCGGGATGAAAATGCTCACAATGACAAATCTGTCCACGGAGTGCTTAATCCAACTTACCAAGCTGGGTTACGACGCGACGCCGTTCAACCAGATATTGAAGCAGAACGCAAAAAGAGAGATGAGATTGAGGCTGGGAAAAGTTACTGTAGCCGACGTTTTGGCGGCGCAACCTGTGACGACAAATCTGCTCAAATTTATGCGCGCTTCGATAAAAATGATTGGCGTATCCAACCTGCAGAGTTTTATCGCTTCCATGACGCAGAAGTTAACACTTTCGGATATTTCTGATGAGTCGAAAAATTATCTTGATAAAGCAGGAATTACTACTGCTTGTTTACGAATTAAATCGAAGTGGACTGCTGGCGGAAAATGAGAAAATTCGACCTATCCTTGCGCAGCTCGAGAAGCTCTTACTTTGCGACCTTTCGCCATCAACTAACGATTCTGTCAAAAACTGACGCGTTGGATGAGGAGAAGTGGCTTAATATGCTTGGCACGTTCGTCAAGGACTGGTTTAGATATGAGTCACATTTTGTTCATGGTAGAGATTCTCTTGTTGACA
>NZ_BCAI01000030.1:0-3343 GCF_001293805.1 Pseudoalteromonas sp. SW0106-04
TTTTGCTCTTTAACAATTTGGAAAGCTGATAAAAACTTTGAATCACGTAAGTGATTTAGAGTTCTCAATAAGTAAAGAAAATGCCAGTTAATCGACAGATTAATTGTGCGTCTACTTTAGTATTCTATAACTTCTGGCGAAGTTAAACAGTCGCACCAAACAACTCAAACTACTTTGGGTTGTATGGTTAAGTGACTAAGCGTACACGGTGGATGCCTTGGCAGTTGGAGGCGATGAAGGACGTATTAACTTGCGATAAGCCTGGTCAAGCTAGTAAAAAGCGCTTGAGGCCAGGATTTCCGAATGGGGAAACCCACCTGCTTGCAGGTATCTTGCACTGAATACATAGGTGTAAGAGGCGAACGCGGAGAACTGAAACATCTAAGTACCCGTAGGAAAAGAAATCAACCGAGATTCCGAAAGTAGCGGCGAGCGAAATCGGAGCAGCCCTTAAGCTTATTTGATGTTAGTGGAAGGCTCTGGAAAGTGCCACGATACAGGGTGATAGTCCCGTACACGACAATGTCTAATAAGTGAAATCGAGTAGGTCGGAGCACGTGAAACTTTGACTGAATATGGGGGGACCATCCTCCAAGGCTAAATACTCCCAACTGACCGATAGTGAACCAGTACCGTGAGGGAAAGGCGAAAAGAACCCCTGTGAGGGGAGTGAAATAGAACCTGAAACCGTGTACGTACAAGCAGTAGGAGCCCTTCGAGGGTGACTGCGTACCTTTTGTATAATGGGTCAGCGACTTATATTTTGTAGCGAGGTTAACCGAATAGGGTAGCCGTAGTGAAAGCGAGCGTTAACTGCGCGTTGAGTTGCAAGGTATAGACCCGAAACCCGGTGATCTAGCCATGGGCAGGTTGAAGATTGAGTAACATCAATTGGAGGACCGAACCCACTAACGTTGAAAAGTTAGGGGATGACCTGTGGCTTGGAGTGAAAGGCTAATCAAACCGGGAGATAGCTGGTTCTCCCCGAAATCTATTTAGGTAGAGCCTCGGACGAATACCATTGGGGGTAGAGCACTGTTTGGGCTAGGGGGTCATCCCGACTTACCAACCCCATGCAAACTCCGAATACCAATGAGTACTATCCGGGAGACACACGGTGGGTGCTAACGTCCATCGTGGAGAGGGAAACAACCCAGACCGCCAGCTAAGGTCCCAAAGTGTATGTTAAGTGGGAAACGATGTGGGAAGGCTAAAACAGCTAGGAGGTTGGCTTAGAAGCAGCCACCCTTTAAAGAAAGCGTAATAGCTCACTAGTCGAGTCGGCCTGCGCGGAAGATGTAACGGGGCTAAACATACCACCGAAGCTGCGGCTGCAACTTTATGTTGCGGGGTAGGGGAGCGTTGTGTAAGTGGCTGAAGGTGTGCCGGGAGGCATGCTGGACATATCACAAGTGCGAATGCTGACATGAGTAACGATAATGCGGGTGAAAAACCCGCACGCCGGAAGACCAAGGGTTCCTATCCCATGTTAATCAGGGTAGGGTGAGTCGACCCCTAAGGCGAGGCCGAAAGGCGTAGTCGATGGGAAACGGGTTAATATTCCCGTACTTGGTATAGATGCGATGGGGGGACGGAGAAGGCTAGGCAGGCACGGCGTTGGTTGTCCGTGTGAAAGGCAGTAGGCTTGAATCTTAGGTAAATCCGGGATTCTTTAAGGCTGAGAGTCGAGACGACACTCTACGGAGTGGAAGCTGTTGGTGCCATACTTCCAGGAAAAGCCTCTAAGCTTCAGTCTATATCGAATCGTACCCTAAACCGACACAGGTGGTCAGGTAGAGAATACTAAGGCGCTTGAGAGAACTCGGGTGAAGGAACTAGGCAAAATAGTACCGTAACTTCGGGAGAAGGTACGCCCACATTAGGTGAAGGACCTGCGTCTGGAGCTGAAGTGGGTCGCAGTGACCAGGTGGCTGGGACTGTTTATTAAAAACACAGCACTGTGCTAAATCGTGAGATGACGTATACGGTGTGACACCTGCCCGGTGCCGGAAGGTTAATTGATGGGGTTAGACTTTGTCGAAGCTCTTGATCGAAGCCCCGGTAAACGGCGGCCGTAACTATAACGGTCCTAAGGTAGCGAAATTCCTTGTCGGGTAAGTTCCGACCTGCACGAATGGTGTAACCATGGCCACGCTGTCTCCACCCGAGACTCAGTGAAATTGAAATCGCAGTGAAGATGCTGTGTACCCGCGGCTAGACGGAAAGACCCCGTGAACCTTTACTACAGCTTGGCACTGAACATTGAGCCTACATGTGTAGGATAGGTGGGAGGCTTTGAAGTGGTTACGCCAGTAATCATGGAGCCATCCTTGAAATACCACCCTTGTATGTTTGATGTTCTAACGTTGGCCCCTGAATCGGGGTTGCGGACAGTGCCTGGTGGGTAGTTTGACTGGGGCGGTCTCCTCCCAAAGAGTAACGGAGGAGCACGAAGGTTGGCTAAGTACGGTCGGACATCGTACGGTTAGTGTAATGGTAGAAGCCAGCTTAACTGCGAGACAGACACGTCGAGCAGGTACGAAAGTAGGTCATAGTGATCCGGTGGTTCTGAATGGAAGGGCCATCGCTCAACGGATAAAAGGTACTCCGGGGATAACAGGCTGATACCGCCCAAGAGTTCATATCGACGGCGGTGTTTGGCACCTCGATGTCGGCTCATCACATCCTGGGGCTGAAGTCGGTCCCAAGGGTATGGCTGTTCGCCATTTAAAGTGGTACGCGAGCTGGGTTTAGAACGTCGTGAGACAGTTCGGTCCCTATCTGCCGTGGGCGTTTGAGAATTGAGAGGGGCTGCTCCTAGTACGAGAGGACCGGAGTGGACGAACCGCTGGTGTTCGGGTTGTTTTGCCAAAGGCATTGCCCGGTAGCTACGTTCGGAATCGATAACCGCTGAAAGCATCTAAGCGGGAAGCGAGCCTCGAGATGAGTTCTCACTTGGCGTTTAACGCCACTAAAGGGCCGTTGAAGACGACAACGTTGATAGGCAGGATGTGGAAGCGCTGCAAGGCGTTAAGCTAACCTGTACTAATTACCCGTGAGGCTTAACCATACAACGCCAAAGTGGTTTGTATGTGACTGTTTAAGCAAGAAGTTAAGAGACTAAAGTAGATTTACTTGAGAAGCTTTCCAAATGACTAACACGCCGTGTTAGCCCAAGTTTATGCTTGGTGATAATAGCGTTCTGGACCCACCTGACCCCATGCCGAACTCAGAAGTGAAACGGAACTGCGCCGATGATAGTGTGGGTTCGCCCATGTGAAAGTAGGTCATCACCAGGCTCCTAATTAGAGAGACCCGTTGCACCAGTGCAGCGGGTTTTTTT